>NZ_JBELKF010000020.1:0-49926 GCF_042089775.1 Palleronia sp. | reverse complement strand
CAAATCACTCATATCGCCCCCTCTTGTTCGAGGGCCGCGAATCATGCGGGCCGCACAGCCTCAACCTGATTAATGGGTCCTGAGCCTAGCTCGCAAGGCCGCTCGAAGATGGCCATATTCAGGTTATTGCACAGAGCGAGTTTTGCCATGCCGCTACAATACCGGCGACAAATGGAGCGACTCAAAGTAGGAGGTTTCGCACCGCATACTATGTCGAATTGATTGGCCATGACTCTGTGACGATGGCAGGGCGGCAATGACGTTGACGAGGACGAGGACCGCCGGGTCAGCGCCGCTCCACGATCTCACCAGAGCCTGACCGGGAAGCTCCTCGCTGGCATCGAGGGCGATGTCGCCGAGGGACACGACACCGACGAGCCTGCCGGACCCATCGCAGACGAGTAGCCGGCGTACCTGGAGGTCACCGATCTGCCGCGCAACGTCCAGAACCGATTACCGCGGCGAGCAGGCGCGCAAGGTTCGGGACACGATCTCCGACACTGCGATCTCGGCCGTCGGTCCGATCTCCGGCAAGACACGGATCGCGAGGTCGCGATCCGTCACCACTCCGGTCGGGCGGCCGTCGAGGCAGATCGGCAGCCAGCCTATGTCGCGATCCTTCATCGGCGCCGCCGCCGCGCGTACCGACGCCTGCGGGCCGATCGTGGTGCAGGGCCGCCTCATGATCCGCTCCGCCAGCAATTCGCCCTCCCCCGCCATGCGGACCATCACCCCTCCACCTGCGCGGCCCCGTGCTTTGGCTTTCGGTCGCGGGCTTGCAGCGCCTCAAACCCGGAGATCACGTCCAGCAGTTCCGTCGTAATCTGCGTTTGTCGGACACCGCGCATGTCCGCGTTCAGATCCTCCAGGCGGTCGTCGACCGACTTCTCCGCCTGCTGCATCCGCACCAGACGCGTCGCATTCTCGGTTCTCATGGCCTCGGCAATCGCGCGGTAGAGCGTGGCGAAGAGCAGGTTGCGAACGATGGCGGCGAAGAGAGGCTCCGGCTTCATGGTGACCATTGGCAGAGTTGTCGAAGATCGCGGCCGTCGTGCCAGGTCTTTCAGCATGACAGGGTCCAGGGGCAGCAACTTGCGGGTCACGGGTCGGTGCTGGCCATTCTCCATCCGCTCGGTGAACACCAGCGTCACGGCGATATCGGCCTCGGCACTCAGGTCGTTGAGGCGTGCAACCAGCGTTCCGGCAAGGCGTGCGATCCCGTCGGTATTCGCAGCCGGAAAGAGCGTGGCATCGGGATGCAGTCCTTCCCCGAGCAAGGCGTCCTCCAGCTGCGCCCCGACGCAGAGCACCCGAAGATCGTCGGCCTCGGGCAACGTCTGGCGGGCGTGCAGAGCCAGCGCTTCGTTGTAATTGCCGCAAAGCCCGTGATCCGAGCCGAGGGGCACGACGACATGGCGCCGTGTCTGCGGTTGTCGTCCTGCAAGCGGCCCCACGCAGCGCAGGAAGGTCGCGAGACCGTCGAGCACCGTCTCGCGATAGGCGTCGATATTGCGCGCCGCCTCCTCGTAGGAGGTCGCATTGACCGCAGCCATGGCCTTCATCGCATGCACGATGCCGCGCACGCTATGGAAAGAGTCGATCCGGTGGGACAGGGCCTCAAGCGTCTCGGCCATTGCCACCTCCTGCAGACGCGGCCGCTTTTCGCCCCAGGTCCAGGACGCGATCCCGCTGAACCTCGTCCATCGGAGCGTCGGCGGCCAGTGTGTCGGCCAGCCCGGCATCGTCCTGCCGGATCGCCTGCCGGATCGCCTGTATCGCGGCGGCGGCATGCCCTTCGTCCAGCCCGTCCAGAACACCGTTCATCGCGCATGTCAGAACGGCAAGCTGTTCTACCGCCGGCATCGGGTCGCGCTCGGGCTGGCGCAGCGCAGCGCGCGCGGCAGCTCCGCGCGTCAATCGATCCCGCGTCGCCGGATCGAGACGCGTGCCGAAGCGTGCGAAATCCTCGAGCTCCTCGAACTGCGAAAGTGTCACCCGCAGATTGCCTGCGATATCGCGCATGGCGCGTGTCTGCGCCTTTCCGCCGACCCGACTGACAGAGAGGCCCAGATCGACCGCTGGAAACTGGTTCTTCCGCACCAAGCGCGGCGACAGGTAAAGCTGCCCGTCGGTGATCGAGATCAGGTTCGTCGGGATATAGGCCGATAGATTTCCCGACTGGGTTTCCACCACCGGCAAGGCGGTAATCGACCCTGCGCCCGCCGATTTGGCGAACTGTCCCGCACGCTCCAGAAGCCGCGCGTGCACGTAGAAGATGTCGCCCGGATAGGCCTCACGTCCCGGCGGGCGGCGCAAGAGCAGCGACAACTCGCGGTAGGATTGCGCATGATGCGTCAGATCGTCGAAGACGATCAGCACGTCGCGCCCCTTGTCCGCCAGCGCCTCGGCCATCGCCATGGCGGCGTAGGGTGCGATGTAGGCCAGCCCGGGGGCTTCCCCGTCGCCGGCGATAACTGCGATGGTGTTCTCCATCATGCCGCCGTCGCGGATCGCACCGAGGACCTTTGCCACCGCATCGCCACGCTGGCCGATCGCGCAGTAGATACAGGCGACACCCGTGGTCATCTGGTTCAGGATCGCGTCGACCGCGATGGATGTCTTGCCGGTCTGCCGATCCCCGATGATCAGCTCTCGCTGGCCAAGGCCGATCGGTATGGCGGCATCGACGGCCTTGAGCCCGGTCGCAAGCGGGCGCCTCACCGGCGTCCGGTCGAGGACGCCGCGAGCGTCGGCTTCGACAGGCCTGAGGAGCTGACAGGACACGGGCCCCATCCCATCCAGCGGCCGGCCAAGGGCATCGACCACGCGGCCCAAGAGTCCCGCACCGACGGGCACGCTGACCACGCGCCTCGTGCGCCGCACCTCGTCGCCGGGCAGAACGGCCTCGGGCGGGCCCAGAAGAACGGTACCGAAGCGGCCGGGCTCGAGGTCGAACACCATGCCTTGGACGCCGCCGGAAAAGATGACCAGTTCGTCGGCCAGTGCGCGGCTCATCCCCGTCACGATGGCGATGCCATCCCCGGCTTCGGCGACCTGCCCGACCTCGCGCAACGCAGGCTCCGGCGCCGGTGCATCGAGGAGCTGCCCGACGAGCCCCAGTGCCCCCTCGGCCGTGGGATCAGGTTGCATGGATCGCCTCCATCCTGTCGGGCGCAAGAGACGCATTGTCCCGCAGGGCGTCCTTCAGGCCGTCGAGGTAGTCGCCAACGGTCCAGCCCAATTCGGTTCCGCCGATCCGCAGGCTCAGCCCCGGCGACTGTGCAGGATCGGTCCGGAAAGAGACCGGCGCATGGACATCCATCTCGGCGAGCTTGTCCAGAAGTTGTTTCTGCAGCGCCTCCGGCAGCGGGCTTTGCGTTGTCACCACGATGCGTCCTGCGCCGCCCTCGATCCCCGAAGCCCTCTCCAGCATCGACGGTATCCGGTGGACCGCGTGGCGGACGATGCGCTGCTCCAGATCGTCATCCGCCAGATCGGCCAAAGCCTTGCGGGTCAGCGCCAGGAGCGCGCCGGCACCGCGGATCTGCAAGTCCTCCGCGAACCGGCGCGACGCCGTCTCGCGATCCGCCCGACTGGCCTCTGCCTCGCGCCGGCTCCGCTCGCACGCCTCGGCGATGAGCACGGCGCGCTCGGCCTCGGCCGCCGCCCGGACCTCGGATCGGATGCGTTCGCGGTCGGCGTCCAGACCGGCCACCCGGCTCTCGAACTCTGCCTTGGTCTTCTCGCCTTGGATGCGCACCTCCTCGGCCGCTCCCATTCGCCTGGCGATCTCCGTCTCGCGCGCTTCGATCCCATCGAGGATCGGGCGGTAAAGAAACCGCTTGAGCAGCCAGACCAGAACAAGGAAATTGGCGATCTGGGCGCCGACGGTGATCCAGTCGATCGACATGGTTCAGTTGCCCGCCCCCTGTGTCACGGTGACCGCAACGCTGTTCCAGAACGGATTGGCGAAAAGCAGGATCATCGCGACCACGAAGCAGTAGATCGCTGTGGATTCAATCATTGCGAGGCTGACGAACAGGGTGCGCGAAATGGTCGATGACGCATCGGGCTGCTGCGCCATTGCGCTCAGTGCGGCTGCCGCGGCACGTCCTTCTCCCAAGGCTGGGCCGAGCGCTCCGAACGAGACCGTGAGGCCCGCCGTGAAAATCGAGATCATCGCGATAAGTCCGGCATCGGTCATCGGTTTTCCTCTGGTTTGCTGGTCGGTGCACTCACCGACGAGATGTAGACGGTGGCGAGAATGGCGAAGATGTAGGCCTGCACGACGCCAGTCAGCAGCCCGAGCATGTCCATCACCACCGGGAAGAAGAACGGCGCGACTCCGAGGAGGATCGCCGCGATCACCGCGCCGCTCATGATGTTGCCATAGAGCCGGATTGCGAGAGAGACGCCGCGGGTGAACTCGCCGATGATGTTGAACGGAAGCATGATCGGCGTCGGCTCGAGATACGTCTTCAGATACGCGCGAAGGCCCCTGCTGCCGATGCCGAAGATCGGCACGGCCAGCAGCACCGAAAGGGCCAGAGCCGCAGTAGTGGACAGCGACGCGGTGGGTGCATGGAAACCGGGAACAACCATCAGCAGGTTGGATGTCACGATGAACAGGAACAGCGTGCCGGAAAAGTAGAGGATCCGCCTGTCCGGTGTCTGGCTGATCTCGGCGATCTGGCCCTGAATGGTCAGCACCACCGTCTCAAGCGTGGTGCGCCAGCGATCGGGTGGCACATCGGCCTTGAGGTTGCGCGTGATCAGCGCGGCGATTCCCGTCAGAAGCGCCATGACGAGCCAGGTGAACACGATCGTCGCGTTCAGATCAAAGCCCCGAAAGCTGAGAACGATTATGTCGTCCGACGTCAGTTCCACGAGGTCGCTTCCCTCGACGGCGCCGCGCGGACCCATTGGACGATGAGCATGCGGACGACCAGGAACCCGACCGCGAAACTCAGCACTGCCTGCGTCCCGACCAGCGCCGCCCCGTAGCCCGCCGCAAGCAGCGCACCGATCCGAAGCGCGGCGCTCGCCAACAAGATCGGAAGGGGCCGAGCGCGGCGCCATGCCATCCGCATGCCGATCGCCAATCCCGCCAGATAAAGCGCGGCTGCAAGCGCCCCCGCCGCAAGACCCGCGCCAAGCATGATCAAGTCCGGTGTCATTCCTTGCGCTCCTTTTCAATCCATCCCCAAGCGATGAACATGCCGACGACCAGCCCCCCCAAAAGCAGCGCCAGCGTCCAGGAAAATCCGTCGGGCCAGTTGCGGTCCAGCCAGAGGCCGATCAGCGCGCCACCGACCGTCGGCACGGCCACAGCCCAGCCTATCATGCCAAAGTACCCGAAGCCCCTGAGCGGGCTTGGACCTGGCGAGGCACGCGCGGACATCTTTCGGCGCGCATCCTCGTCGATCCGATCTCTGCGGCCGTTGGCGCCCTCAGACATGTTCCGGCCTCAGAACTTCGGCAAAACGCCGCACCATCGTCGCCTCCAGCCGCGACATGGCGGTGCGCGCCACCCGCTCGCTGTCCTCGCTGACGTCGAAATACGACCGGGCCGTCTTCCGCAGGCTTTCCAGGTCACGGCTCTCGACCCCGCGCCAGACGCCGATGTCGACCTTGTGCCCGGTCTTGACCAGAAGCCCCTCGTCGATGCCGAAAACGCGCTCTGTGCCCTCTGCATCGACGATCAACAGGACGGACGGGACCAGCGCTGTCACGAAATCCACGTGGTTCGGCAGGACGCCGAATGCGCCGTTGGAGGCAACGGCGTTCAGCTTCCGCGCGTCGCCCTCAAAGAGGGTCCGGTCAGGCAGCCGCAGCGCGACGGTCATCTTTCCGCGCATGGTCATGACCCGGCTTCCGCATCGGAAAGGGTGCCGATCATGTAATAGGCGCTCTCCGGCAAATCAAAGCTGTCCTGGCTCAACAGGGCTTCGCACCCGTCGAGCGTATCGGACAGGGCGACCGTCCGCCCGCCCGCGCCCGTGGATCCGGCGACCGTCACGAAAGGCTGGGTCAGGAACCGTTCCAGGCGGCGCGCCCTGGCGACCACTGCGCGATCCCGTGCGGAAAGCTCCTCCATCCCGAGCATGGCAATGATGTCGCGCAGGTCCTCGTATTCCGCAAGCGTGCGGCGCACCGCGCGCGCCACGTCATAGTGGCGCTGCCCGACGACCGAAGGGGTGAGCATCACCGACGACGACGCCAGGGGATCAACCGCGGGATAGAGCCCCTCGCTCGCGCGCTTGCGCGACAGCACGACCGACGCCGACAGGTGCGAAAAAATCTGCGCCGCCGCCGGATCGGTGAAGTCGTCGGCAGGAACATAGACCGCCTGGATCGACGTGATGGCGCCGGACTTGGTCGAGGCGATCCGCTCCTCCAGTCCCGCCAGCTCGGTGGCCAGCGTCGGCTGATATCCCACCCGTGAAGGCATCCGTCCCATCAGGCCAGACACCTCCGAACCGGCCTGAACGAAGCGAAAGATGTTGTCGATCAGCAGCAGGACGTCCTGGCCGCGGTCCTCGCGAAAGTACTCAGCCATCGTCAAAGCCGAATGACCGACCAGCATCCGCGCGCCGGGGGCCTCGTTCATCTGGCCGAAGAGCATGACGAGCTTGTCGCGCACGCCCGCCTCTCCCATCTCGCGCCAAAGCTCCTCGGCCTCGCGGGTGCGCTCGCCGATGCCGCAGAACAGGCTGACCCCATGATGATGCTCGACGACATTGTGGATCAACTCGCTGAGCAGCACGGTCTTGCCGACGCCTGCGCCACCGAAGAGCCCCGTCTTGCTGCCGCGCTCGATGGGGGCAAGCAGGTCGATCGCCTTGATGCCGGTCTCCAGCAGTTCCGGGCGGGGCTGCCGTTCGGTCAGCGCGGGCGGGGCGCGGTGGATCGACCGGCGCTCGTCGGTTGCGGGCGGGGAAAGCCCGTCCAGCGGCCGGCCCAGCACATCGAGCATTCGGCCCAGCACGGCGTCTCCCACCGGTACCTCGATCGGCGCGCCGCTGTCCCTGATGCGGCTGCCGATCTCCAACCCCCGGACCGGCGCCAGCGCGATGCATCGCGCGACGTTGCCCTCGACATGCGACATGACCTGAAGCGGGATCTCGCCCGCAAACAGGAGCCTGTCGATGCGAAGTGCAGGTCCCTCGGCGCGCACGTCGACGACGCCACCGCGGATAGCGACGACCGATCCCGCTTCGCCGGGTTTCGGGGCACTGGGAGCAAGCGCGACGGGTTCGTCAACCATCGGCCAGTCCGCCATCGGACCGGCTGGACGCGCCGGAGATGCGAAAGATGCTGCGCCGAAGCCTCCACATGGATCTTGTCCTTCACCGACCGATTCCATCGCGGCCGGGTCCCTCCCGAACGCGATGCCTCAGAGAGTACCGTGCATCGCCCGCGCCGCATTAATGCAGATCAAAATTCCAGATGCGGCCCCCGATAATGATCCGCTGCACCGCGCGGGCGATCACGATCTCCTCATCGGTCGGAATGCGCAGGACGTTCACCGCCGAACCTGCCGTCGATAGCCGCGTTTCTCCGGCTTGGTTGGCCGCCGGGTCCAGCTCGGCCCCGAGCCATCCCAGCAGCGCGACGATCTCGCGTCGGACCCGGGCCGAGTTCTCGCCGATCCCGGCGGTGAAGATCAGCGCATCCAGCCCGCCCAGCGCGGGCACGAGCGCTGCGATGCTGGACGCCGCGCATGCGCAAAACAGCGCGATGGCCTCGGCAGCCTCAGGCCTTTCGTCCGCTTCCAAGACCTGCATCGCGTTGCTGATGCCGGAAACCCCGTAAAGCCCCGATTGATTGTAAAGCAGGTCTTCGACCGCCTCCGCGGACATGCCGCGCGCACGGATCAGATGCAGCACCAATCCGGGGTCCAAGGACCCGCAGCGCCGGCCCATCATGAGGCCGTCGAGCGCGGTGAATCCCATGCTGGTCGCGACACTCTGCCCGCCCTTGAGGGCGCAAAGGCTCGCGCCGTTGCCCAGATGCGCGACGATCACGCGATCCCGCTCCGCCGCGTCCAGATGCCGGGGAAGGACATGCGCGATGTACTTGTAGGACAGGCCGTGGAAGCCGTAGCGCAGCAATCCTTCCTCCGCGTAGGAACGGGGGAGCGCGAAGAGCTGCGACAGACGCGGCATGCTGCGGTGGAAGGCGGTGTCAAAGCAGGCAACCTGCGGCAAGCCCGGCGCCACGGCCGCGACCGCGCGAATGGCCGCGAGATTGTGCGGCTGATGCTGCGGCGCAAGATCGCTCAGCGCCTCGAGCTGCGCCATGACGTCCTCGTTTATCCGCACCGGTTCCGCAAAACCGCGACCACCGTGAACCACCCGGTGCCCGGCGGCGATTGGCGTGCGTCCCAGATAGTGCTCGATCCAGCCGAGCAGCTCGCCCGTCAGGTCCTCGTGGGTCGCGGAACCGGACCGGGACACGGGAAGGTCCAGTGCCTGCCCATCTTTGTCCTTCGCCGAGACCTGAAGGCTGCGGCCGATACCCGCGATCATGCCCCGTACCAGAAGCTCCGGCTCGTGCGAGACGGCGTAGAGCCCGAACTTGATGCTGGACGACCCGGCATTGATGGTAAGGATGGCGTCTGTCATTTCAGCGCCACGTTCGCCGACGACCGCAGGTACAGCAGCGCCAACGCGCAAGAGGCAACGCGAGACAAGGTGCCGTCCGCCCGGCTGGTGAGGATCACCGGCACCCGCGCACCAAGAACGAGTCCGGCGGCGTCCGCTCCCGCGAGATAGACCAGTTGCTTGGCGATCATGTTGCCAGCCTCCAGATCGGGCGCGATCAGGATGTCCGCATCGCCGGCAACCTCCGATACAATCCCCTTCGCGGTGGCGGCGGTTTTCGAAACGGCATTGTCGAAGGCCAATGGCCCATCCAGAACGCCCCCCCGTGATCTGACCGCGATCTGCCATCTTGCACAGGGCGGCTGCGTCCAGCGTCGAAGGCATCGACCGGTTCACGGTCTCGACCGCCGAAAGAAGCGCTACCTTCGGCTCTGGCACCCCAAGCGCGCGGGCCAGATCGATCGCGTTCTGGACGATGTCGCGCTTGGCCTCCAGAGCGGGCGCGATGTTGATCGCGGCATCGCTGATGAGCAGCGGCTTGGGGTAATTCGGGACATCCATCGCGAAGATGTGGCTCATCCGCCGCTCGGTCCTGAGACCGCCATCGCGGTCGACGACGGCGCCCATCACCTCGTCCGTGTGCAGGCTACCTTTCATCAAGGCCTGCACCTTGCCCTCGCGCGCCAGCCGTACGGCAACGGCGGCAGCGGCATGGCTGTGAGGCGCATCGACAGTTTCGATGCCGTCGATCTTCAGGCCGGCTTCCTGCGCGGCGGCCCTGATCTTGGCCGCCGGACCGACAAGGACCGGCACGATCAGCCCGTGCGAGGCAGCCTCCACCGCGCCGCCCAGGGCAATCGGGTCGCAGGGATGGATGACGGCCGTGCGCACCGGCTCCAGATCCTGTGTGGCGGCGATCAACTCTGCAAAGCGGGCGCCGCGCACGTGCAGATGAACCTCTGGCAAGACGGCACGGGGGCGCCGCACCTTCTTGGTCGGCGCGATCACCTCGGCACGCCCGTCGATCACGGTCTTGCCGTCCTGATTGACGCAGAGGCAATCGAGAGACACGCGGTTCCTCGGCTTCTTCTCGGCGACCGTCACCCGGATCTTCACGACATCTCCAAGCCCGACAGGCGCCGAGAAATGCAGCGACTGGTCCAGATAGATCGTCCCCGGACCCGGCAGCTCCGTTCCCAGCACCGCCGAGATCAGGGCGCCACCCCACATCCCGTGGGCAATGACGTGGTGGAACATGTCCGACCGCGCGTAGTCCGGGTCGATATGGGCCGGATTGACGTCACCCGACATCACCGCGAACAACTCGATGTCTCGTGAACTCAGGGTGCGGGTCAGCTCCGCTGTGTCGCCGACAGTCAACTCGTCGAAGGTGCGGTTCTCGATATACTGCATGTGATGCTCCGGACGGATCAGGCGTTCGCGTGGAAACCGGTATCGACGTAGGTGTCTGCCGTGACGCGCGTTGCGCCTTCACGGACGAGCCAGACCGCCACCGCGAGGCGCGCAAGCCGGATCAGCGAGTGTAGCAAGATGTTCATGGCGCGCGCGACAAAGGCGATCGAATGCGCGACGAAGTCGAGCTTGGCCCACCTCGCAGCACCGGTATCGAAGACAGTCCCGACCTGCCCCGCGATCTCGACATCCAGCGCAAGGATGCGACGAACGCCAGGACCTTCAGCGACCGGTTCCCCAAGCGGGCTGGCCCGGCCCGACGGATACGTCACGGCGAGTTCGGCATCGGCCTCTACAACGGCCTGCGCGCTGCCAGTAGCGATCCAGGCTTCTTTGGCGCTTCCGACGACGAAATGCGGTTTGCCGCCGGATCCGTTCAAGGCTGCTGGCGCCATTTTAGCTTCCATCACGTAGGTGCCGGGCGCATCGCAAAGGGCCGTTATGCTCTTTGCCCCCAAGGGTGGCGGCGCGACCGGTGCGCCCGACCGCTCAAAAAGCCAGTCTGCAAGCGCCGGCCACCAGGACCCTTCGATTTCTGACACCTGCGCAGCCCACGTATCGGGGTCGATGGACCGCTCACCTTCCTTGCCGGTCGCCAGGCGGTAGTGCCGATGCGGATGTCCGGGCTCGCTGACGATACCGGTGTTGTGGCCGCTGCTGGTCAAGACGAAACTCACGTCGATATCGGCAAAGATGTGAAACTTGTAGACCGATCCCTCGGTGCAGCATGGTCCTGCTCGGTTCCCACTGCAAGAACTGGACCCACAGCCTGAGCGCCGCGCCGTCACAATAGACTAACTCCGTCTGGCACTTAGGAGTCCGAGATCACAATCCCTCAACGAAGGTGAATCGACGCGTGCGGCGAGCAATGCTGGTGACCTGCCACTGAACTTTCATCCAGCCGCGACCGGAGCCCGGTTTCTGTTTACGCCGGTTGGCGCAGGTTGAGCAATCGCCCGACGCGCGGAGCTTTCATCTCGCGCAGCGGGGCGGGCGATCGCGGTGGCTAGGGTCTGCGCGTAGTCGGCTGGGGCCTGGTAATCCAAGGCTGAATGCGGGCGCTCGGTGTTGTAGTCTGTGGCCCAGGCGGTGATCAGAATCCGCGGATGGGCCAGGTTGCGGAACATGGTCTCGTTGAGCAGCTCGTCGCGCATGCGACCGTTGAAGCTTTCGACGAAACCGTTCTGCATGGGCTTTCCCGGTGCGATGTAGTGCCATTAGATCCGGTGCTCAGAGCACCATCGCAGGATCGCATCACGGGTCAGTTCCGTGCCGTTGTCGCTGACAATCATGCCGGGCCTTCCGCGGCGCTCGATCAGGGCCGTCAGCTCCCGTGCAACGCGCCGCCCAGATATTGAGGTATCCGGGATCGCAGCGAGACATTCACGGGTGACATCGTCGACCAGATTGAGAAGTCGGAAGCGCTGACCGTTGGCGAACTGGTCGTGGACGAAATCCAATGACCAGCGCGCGTTCGCCCGCGCCTCGACCAGGATCGGGGCCCGCGTCCCGACAGCCTTGCGCCGTGCCTTACGTTTGCGCACCGTCAGCCCTTCCTCGCGGTAGAGCCGATAGATTCGGTTGATCTCCGAAGGCTCGCCCTCGCGGCGCAGCAGAACGAACAGGCGCCGGTAAACCGCCGGCGCTCGTTGGGCAGCTCCCGCAACCGCCCCGTAATGCCGTATCCGGCGCGCGTTGAGATCGATAGCGGATCATCGTTCGATCCGCGCCGACGATGTGACAGGCCCGCCGTTCCGACAGGCCAAGCTCGGCCCGGAGATACGTAACGGCTTCACGCTTCACGGCGGACTCTACCACTTTTTTTAGCACGAGATCCTTCATCGCAGCCAGATCCGACATCTGCTCGGCCAGAAGCTTCTTCAGCTTGGCATTCTCATCCTCGAGCGCCTTCAGACGCTTGGCCTCAGACACGGTCATGCCGCCGAACTTGGCCTTCCAGTTGTAGAAGGTGCCTTCCGACATGCCGTGCTTGCGGCACAGATCGGCGCACTTCGCGCCTGCCTCATGCTCTGCCAGGATGCCGATGATCTGTTCGTCCGTGAATCTCGTTCGCTTCATTGTCCGCCCTCATCTTGAGCCGGACTCTAATCGACGGTGGAGGAAAAATCCCGTGGCAGGTCATCGGCCAGATTGCGGGAGGAAAGCGGCTCGCCCTTGCGGAGTTCGCGCAAGAGGAACTGGCGCAGCCCGTTTCGGGCGAAGATCACAAGCCGGTACTGGCGCGGCTGACGGGCCTCTAGGTCGCCCTCATAGCCGAGGGTGTCCAGGGTGCGGTCCAGCGCCTCCAGGTCATTGTGTAGCTCGCCCTGTCGCTCTCTGAGGGCCAGCATCTCCCCCATGAGTTCGTCGCGCTTGCGGAGTATGCATGTATGGCTTGGTCTGGCATGCCCCTATCGTAGGGGATCAGGCGGGTTCATACTTGGTGCGCTTGCCACCTAACGCCGCACATGTCCGAGGTGAAGAGCATGGTGGACCGGCTGGCCAGGGCCTCGTTCCTGCAGCACCTGACCGGCTGCGTGTTCGCTTCAAGTCGCCAAGCGCTGAAAACGCGCGCTTCCAATGCCACCGGGGTCGCTCATCTGCCTTTCCCCGAGCGTCCCGGGACACGCTTCCTCCGGAAAACACGACCCGTCGTCTCTGGCTTGAACCGCGAAAAGAACACCACCCCAACTACGACATTATTCGCAACCTCGCCTACATAGGAAGATCATCGAAGCGACGCAAAAGTCCTCGCCCGCGATTGCGCCACATCCGAGCCATCCTGTCAGAACAGGCGGAGCCGGGGGCCGGACAATCCCGGATCAACGGATTCGCTGTCACCGTTCTGCCCACCGGCCCGCGGCCAGACGAGGACAGCCTCGACAATCACATCCTCGCTTTCGTCCAGCTGGCTCTCGAGAGGCCTTAGACCGCGCCCGATGTGGTGCTTGCAAGCATTCCCACCTGTCGGCGGACCTTGCCGAGGTCGTCGCGCAGCGTCGTCCTGTCGTGCGAGATCATCCTCCGCGTTAGCCGGATTCAGAAGGCTGTGTTCCGCGCCATGCAATCGCCTCAAGGCGAGGCAGTCATGCGACACCCTCCTCAGGCCCTCCGCCCCCTGCCTCGGGCGCGTAAGCGCGTGTTCCTGAGGATCTGGTTGAGATCAAGCACCGAGCCACGCCCTTCTGCATTGGCCATACGTTGCGAGTTGAAGATCAACAGCCCGGCCGTGCTGATCGAAGTCTCGCCACGAATACTGGCCGCTCCCCCGCGGATCTCGCCGATCGCGGTGCCCGCCATAGACCCGCTTGCGGATCTCCGGGCCGGGCTCCCAAACTCAGCGATGTTTCGTGGTCGCGTATGCACCACGCCCCGCTCCGCCAGCAGGTCCCGAACATCGACTACGGAAGCGGGCAGTGGCAGCACCACCGCACCGACAGCAGGGTCACATCCTTCAGGTGACGGTACCGTAGAGCGGATTGGACGCGGCATGGCGGTCTTCCCTGCTCACCTCACAACCTCCGACGACAGACGAGCCAACGCAGCGGACTCGATCGGAACGGTCGCGGAGGACGATCATCGTCGAACGGCGGGCCCGGCTTCCGCCACGAGCTGAACACGGTTCGCGGCGGCCTCGGCCTGAGATGGCCCGCACGTCACCGGCCACTCGGCTGGGGTGGCAACGCAGCGCGCGCTGTCCTCGACTCGCATCGAAGGCCGCTCAGGCCGTCACAGTCGGGCCGTGTAGAGCCGCACCTTCAGCCCGCCATGGGCGATCGGGGCGCTTTCGCCTAGCGACAATCCTGTGGCACGCGCAAGTCCGGCGTCCGAGGTGACGATCCCCACGCGCCAGCCGGCGAAATGCTCGGACAGGCGCTGCCCCAGCGTGCCATAAAGCGCAAACAGCGGCTTCCGGTTGCCGATCCGCGCGCCATAGGGCGGGTTGCAGATAACGAGGCCCGGCGGTCCCTCGGGCGGGGTCAGGTCGCTGACCGCCCGCTGGGTGAACTCCACCGCCTCGGCCAGACCGGCGCGGGCGGCGTTCCCAGACGCACCCCGCACCGCGCCGGCGTCCCGGTCGAACCCGTGGAACTGCGTCGGCGCGGTGCCGCCCGTCCGGCGCAGCGCCGCCACCGCCTGCGGATCGACGCTCGCCAGTTGCTCGAACGCGAAGCTGCGATCCCGGCCGGACTGCTGGCCCGCCGCCCATCCCGCCGCCTCGAGCACGAACGTCCCGGAGCCGCACATCGGATCGACCACCGGCATCCGCCCGTCGAAGCCCGCCATGCGCAACAGCAGCGCCACCATCGTCTCGCGCATGGGGGCCTTGCCGACCCATTCCTTGTGACCGCGCTTGTGCAGCCCCTCGCCGCTCGTATCGACCGAGACCTGCACGTTGTTGTCTTCGATCCGCACCTTCAGCGCGACGGGCGCATCGTCGGCAACCGGCGCGCCAAGCTCTTCGGTGATCGCGCGGGCGATTCGCTCGGTCGCGGCGCCGCCGTGGTAGATCTTGGACTTGCGCGTCGTGGACTCGATCCGCACGGGCACGTCGGGGCGCAGCACATCGGCCCACGGCACCTTGCGCGCCCGCTTGTCGAGCTGCGCGAGGTGGAACGCCCGGAAATTCGCGATCCGCGCCAGCACCCGCCCCGCGCCACGGCATTCGAGGTTCAGGCGCCAGACATCCGGCCACCCACCCTCCACGCTGACGCCACCCGGCGTCACCTCGGCCACGTAGCCCAGCGCGCGGACCTCTTCGGCCAGCGCCGGCTCCAGCCCCGGCGGGGCGACGAGAAAGATGTCCATGGGCTCCGTCATGGCGGGGTCATACAAGGCCGACAGGGGAACGGCGAGGCGAAACCGCCGTTGCATCCGCGCGCGCCCACCGCCAGCTTGGATCACATGACACAGACAGCTCCCCCGACCGGCCCCATGCTCTTCCTCCGCGCCGCCGGCGACTGGGGGGTGCGCGTCGCCGTCACCGCCATCCGCCCCGAAGGCGCCCCCGCCCCCGTCTTCGCAACCGACACCCCGCTCGAGGCCGAGGCGATCGCCACCTGCGCGGGCGCCACGCTCTGGCGGGCCGAGATGACGCTGCCGCCGGACGGCGCGAGCTACACCTGCGACGGCACCGAATACCGCGTGTCGACGAACGTGACTGGCGATGTCACCCTCGCCTTCGTGTCCTGCAACGGGCAGGAGCATGGCGACCTTGACCGCCCGCCTGCCGATCGCAACGCGCTTTGGACGCACCTCGCCCGGCGGATCGAGGACGAGCAGGTGCAGGTCCTTCTGCACGGCGGCGACCAGCTCTACGCCGACGAGGTCACGCAGGCGCACCCGCTGTCGCGCAACTGGCCCAACGACGTGCCCGCCCACCTGACGGGCGAGGAATGGCGCGACCTGAAGGACACGCTCAGCGCCGAATTCTTCCGGCGCTACGCCACCCAATGGGCGCAGGAAGGGTATACCGACGCGGTCGCGCGTGCCCCGTCGCTGTGCGTCTGGGACGACCATGACATCTGCGACGGCTGGGGGTCACTGCGCCGCAAGGCCCAGACGAGCGACGTGGCCAAGGTGCTCTACGCCGCCGCGCGCGAGGCCTACCTGCTGTTCCAGTTCGGCTGCCGCCCCGACGAGCGCCCCGAGATCTGCATCGGCCGCGGCCGAGCGATGGCATGGCGCGTGGACCTGCCCGGCGTCACGCTGATGGCCCCCGACCTGCGCGCCACCCGCTCGAAATCCCACGTGATGAGCGACGTGGCCTGGGCCGACTTCGCGCCCGCCCTGCGCGACACCCAGGCGCAGACCTTCTTGATCTCGTCCGTGCCCGCCCTCGGCCCGCGCATGTCGCTGGTCGAGCGCGCAATGAAGCTGACCCGCCACATGGAGGATTACGAGGACGACCTGCGCGACCAGTGGCAAAGCTACGCCCACCGCCCCGAGTGGCGCCGCTTCCTCACCGCGCTGATGGAGGTGCAGGACACCCCCGGCCACGCCCTGACCGTCCTGTCGGGCGAGATCCACCTCGCCATGCGCGGCACGATGCGCACGAAGACCGGCCACCTGCACCAGCTGACCGCCTCGGGCATCTCGCATCCCGCGCCGCCCGACGGGCTGGCCACCGCGCTGTCGCTGCTCGCCCGGCTGGGCGAGGCTCCGGTCAAGGGCCACCCGATCCGCCTCCACCCCCTGCCCGGCAAGACCCGCCCCTACACGTCCCAGCGCAACTACCTTGTCCTCCGCCGCCGCGACGACCGCTGGACCGCCGCGTGGCAGCTTGAGGAATCGGGGGAAACCGCACCGCTCCCCCTGTAATCTGACTATTTTTCACAGGTTTTATTCCGCGGAACCGACCTTCGGTGCCGCTCCTTACCCCGGCAGACCGACCAACGGGGGCCTTCATGGAAATCACGCTCAACGTAAATGGTGAGAGCCATCGGCTCGACATCGACCCGCGCACGACGCTCCTGGACGCGCTGCGCAACCACCTGGACCTGACCGGGTCCAAGAAGGGCTGCGACCACGGCCAGTGCGGGGCCTGCACGATGCTGGTGAACGGTCGCCGCATCAATGGCTGCCTGACGCTCGCCGTCATGCACGCGGATGACGAGATCACCACGATCGAAGGCGTCGGCCAGCCCGGCGCCCTGTCGCCGCTTCAGAAGGCCTTCGTGAAGCATGACGGCTACCAGTGCGGCTACTGCACGCCCGGTCAGATCATGTCCGCGAAGGGCATGATCGACGAGTTCAACATGGGCTGGCCGTCCAACGTCACCGACGACCTGACCGCCGTGCCCGATTTCAGCCAGACCGAGATCAAGGAACGCATGTCCGGCAACCTCTGCCGCTGCTCGGCCTATCCCGGCATCTGCGCGGCCATCGTCGAGGCCGCCCCCGATGAAGGCACGAGCAAGGAGGCCGCAGAATGAAGCCGTTCGACTACGTCCGCGCCACGTCGCACACCGATGCCCACGATTCCGCCGCGCGCATCATCGCGGGCGGCACCAACCTTCTCGACCTGATGAAGCACGAGATCGAGACGCCGACCAAACTTCTCGACGTCACGCGCCTCGACATGACCGAGATCGAGGACGCCGAGAATTCCGTCCGCATCGGCGCGCTGGTAACAAATGCCGAACTCGCCGCCGACCCGATCATCCGGCAGAGATACGCCGTCCTCAGCCGCGCCCTTCTTGCAGGGGCGACGGGGCAGCTCAGGAACAAGGCCAGCACCGGCGGCAACCTGATGCAGCGCACCCGCTGCCCGTATTTCTATGACACGACCCAGCCCTGCAACAAGCGCGAGCCCGGCTCGGGCTGCATGGCGATGGAGGGGCGCAACCGCATCCTCGCCGTCCTCGGCACCTCCGAGCACTGTATCGCCACGCATCCGTCGGACATGGCCGTCGCCATGCGTGCGCTCGACGCCCGGATCGAGATCGAGAAGCCCGGCGGCGCTGTCCAGATCCTGACGCTGGACGAGTTCTACAAGCTGCCCGGCGACACCCCGCACGAGGAAACCGCGCTGGAACCCGGCGACCTGATCGTCGCGGTCCACCTGCCCGACGCGCCCAAGGGCAAGCACGCCTACCGCAAGGTGCGCGACCGGTCGTCCTACGCCTTCGCGCTGGTCTCCTGCGGGGCCGTGGTGCACACCGAAGGCGGCAAGATCATCGACGCCGCGCTGGCCTTCGGCGGCCTTGCGCCCAAGCCGTGGCGCAACACCGACATGGAAAACCTGCTGATCGGCGAGGCGCCCTCCGAAGCCCTCTTCGACAAGGCCGCCGACATCCTTCTGGAAGGCGCACAGGGCCACGGCGACAACGACTTCAAGATCCCCCTGACCCGGCGCGTCGTGAAGGCCGTCCTGGGCGAACTGACGGGAGTGACCCAATGACCGAGCATCTGAAAATGGACAAGGTCCAGCCCCGCCTGCTGGACGAGACCGGACAGGGCGCGATCACCAAGCCCACCCCTCGCCCCGAAGGGCCGCAGAAGGTCGCCGGCACGGCCAAGTATGCCGGTGAATACAAGGCCGAGAACATGGCGCAGGGCTATCTCGTCCGCGCCGGCATCACCAAGGGCACGTTCACCGTCGACGAGAACTCGATCAAGGACATGCCCGGCTTCCTCGGTCTCTACACGGACCACATGATTCGCAATTCGGCCCAGGGCACGGCGAACACGAACCCGGTGCAGCCCGGCCACCAGGTCCAGTATCTCGGCCAGCCCATCGCCGTCGTCGTCGCCGAAACGTTCGAACAGGCGCGCCACATCGCGCACGCGGTCAAGGTCGACTACCAGCCAGACGACGACACGGCGCCCGACTTCGCCACCGCAACCGAGTTCGAGCTGAAGGAAAAGAAGTCCTTCAGCCAAGGCGATCTCGAACAGGCGATGTCCGAAGCCGCCTTCGCCGTGGATTCAACCTTCACGACCGCCCCGCACAACTCGGCCGCGATGGAGCCTCACGCCGCGCTGGCCAGCTGGGAGGGCGACAAGGTCACCGTCCGCGGCTCTCTTCAGATGCTGAAGTTCAACCAGAACGAGCTGGCGGATTCGTTGGGCATCCCGCCTGAGAACGTGCGCCTGCTGTCGCCTTACGTCGGCGGCGGCTTCGGCTCGAAGCTGGGCATCGACGCGGCCTGCGTCTCGGCGGCGGTGGCATCGCGCCACCTTGGCCGCCCCGTGCGGGTCGAGATGCACCGCAACAACGTGTTCGAGGCGATCGTCCTGCGCACCCCCTCGCGCCAGCGCGTGCGCCTTGCCGCCGACAGCGACGGCAACCTGCTGGGCGTCGGGCACGAGAACTGGCAGTCGACCCTGCCTGACGAGGTGTTCTCCGAGCCGATCGATACCGCCACGCATTTCCTCTATGGCGGTGACAGCCGGACCTATGCCACGCATGTCGCCCGGCTGAACCGGCCCGCCAGCGGCTCGGTCCGCGCACCGGGCGAGGCGATCGGAATGCTCGCGCTGGAAAACGCGATGGACGAGCTGGCCGAGGCGACGGGCATCGACCCGATCGACCTGCGCATCCGCAACATCCCCGCCGTGCATCCCGAAAGCGGCTTCCAGTATTCCTCGCGTTCGCTGGCGGAATGCCTGACCGAGGGCGCCAAGCGCTTCGGCTGGTCCGACCGCAAGGCCCCGAAGGCGCGTCGAGAGGGCGAGTGGTTTGTCGGCATGGGCGTCGCCTCGGCCGCGCGAACCAACATCCTGATGGAATCGAAGGCCCGCGTCACGCTGAACCCCGACGGCACGGCGCTGGTCCAGACCGACATGACCGACATCGGCACCGGCACCTATTCGATCCTCGCCATGATCGCCGCCGAGATGCTGGGCATGCCCACCGAAAATGTCACCGTCGCGCTTGGCGACACCGACTTCCCCCACGCCTCGGGCTCGGGCGGCTCGTGGGGCGCGGCGTCATCGGGCTCGGCGGTGTTCCTCGGCGCCAAGGCGATCCGTCAGAAACTGGCCGAGCGGCTGGGCTGCAGCATCGAGGAACTGCGCCTGCAGGACGGCGTCGCCACGGGCGGCAACGTCCGGCGCCCGATCTCGGAACTGCTCGACGGCCCGATCGCCGAAGAGGGCCATATCGAGCCGGGCAAGCAGGAGGTTGCGCAGGCCAGCTTCGGCGCCCATTTCGCCGAGGTCGCGGTCAGCGCCGTCACTGGCGAGGTACGCGTCCGCCGGATGCTCTCGACCGTGGCCGCCGGCCGCATCCTGAACGAGCAGACCGCACAGAGCCAGGTCTGGGGCGGCCAGATCTGGGGCGTCGGCACCGCGCTGACCGAAGAGATCCAGCACGATCCGCGCACCGGCCATGTCGTGAACAACGACCTCGCCGAGTACCATGTGCCGGTGAATCTCGACCTGGGCGACCAGGACGTGCTCTTCATCGAGGAACGCGACGACTACGCCAACCCGATCCAGGCCAAGGGCATCGGCGAGCTTGGCATCTCGGGCGCAGGGGCCGCGATTACCAACGCGATCTACAATGCCTGCGGCGTCCGCATCCGCGACTACCCCGCGACGCCCGACAGGATCTTCCCGCATCTCTGACACCGACCGCCCCCGGCCCGCCGCCGGGGGCGTCTTCGCACAGGGGAAAGCCATGACCACGCCCCCCACCTCCGGCCTTCTCGAGGCGGCGCTCTATGCCGACGACCTCGACGCGGCCGAACGCTTCTACGGCGACACGCTCGGCCTACCCGTGGTGCTGAAGATGGAGGGCCGCCACGTCTTCTTCCGCACCGGCCAGACCATCCTTCTGATCTTCGACCCCAACGCCGCCGAGACTCCCGGCGACAGCCCCCTCGCCGCCCCGCCCCACGGTGCGCACGGGCCGGGCCACGCCTGCCTCGCCTCGGACGACCTGCCCGCGTGGGAAAAGCACCTGACCGACTACGGCATCCCTGTCGAGCACCGGATCACCTGGCCGAACGGCGCCCGGTCGATCTACTTCCGCGACCCCGCCGGCAATTCGCTGGAAATAGCCGAGCCGAAGCTCTGGGACGCTACTCCCTGACCGTCACGCATTTCCCGCCCGACTCTTCCATGCTCCACGCATCGGACCGGACGAGGCCGCGCGCGTCGCCAAACCGCCGCCCCGGCAGCACGTCGCCCTGCGGCATCGTTCCCATGCCCGGCGTCAGGCGCGCGCGCAGGAAGGACATCGGGTGCGCCCGCAGGGTCAGGCGCGTGGCGACGTAATCCTCGACCACCTCTTCGCCTTCGGTCATCTGCGGCAGGTAGGCGGCGGGCTCGACGATGCCCTCGCCGTCGATATCGCCCGAGAACAGCGGCAGCGGCTTCGGCCCGCCCACCGCCTTCGCCGCCCACAACGCATCGCGCCGCGACAGGCCCATCGAGGCGAAGGCATCCGCCTCGGCCAGGATACGCAGCCCCCGCGGCCCCACCCCGGCCCGGCGCCACAGATCCTCAACCGCCTGATAGCCGTTGCCGCGCGCGGCGGGGATCCAGCGCCCTTCGTCCTCGCGCAGCGCCTTGATCTGCCGGAACCCCAGCCGCAGCGCCAGCCCGCCGCGGCCATCGGGTTCCAGCGCGTTGTCCCAGTAGCTGCGGTTGACGCAGATCGGGCGCACCTCGACCCCGTGCTCGCGCGCATCCCGCACGATCTGCGCCGGCGCGTAGAACCCCATCGGCTGCGCGTTCAGCAGTGCGCAGGCAAAGACGCCGGGATAGTGGCACTTGATCCACGCGCTCGCATAGACCAGCAGCGCGAAGCTTGCCGCGTGGCTTTCGGGGAAGCCGTAACTGCCGAACCCCTCGATCTGGCTGAAACACCGTTCCGCAAACTCGTCGTCATAGCCGTTCTCGCGCATGCCGCGCAGGAAACGTGTGCGGAACTCGCTGACATTGCCCAGCTTCTTGAACGTGGCAAGCGCGCGGCGCAGGCGGTCGGCCTCGTCGGGCGAGAACCCCGCGCCGACGATGGCGATCTGCATCGCCTGCTCCTGGAACAGCGGCACCCCCAAGGTCTTGGCCAGCACCTTGCCCAGCGCGTCCGAGGGGAAGGTCACGGCCTCCTTCCCCTCGCGGCGGCGCAGGTAGGGGTGCAGCATGTCGCCCTGGATCGGGCCAGGACGGATGATCGCGACCTCGATCACGAGGTCATAGAAGGTTCTGGGTTTCATCCGCGGCAGGAAATTCATCTGCGCCCGGCTTTCCACCTGGAACACCCCGAGCGAGTCCGCCTCGGACAGCATCCGGTAGGTCTTGGTGTCCTCGGCCGGCAGGTTGGCCAGCGTGTAATCCAGCCGGTGGTGCTGCCGCAGCAGGGTGAACGCCTTGCGCAGGCAGGTCAGCATCCCCAGCGCCAGGATATCCACCTTCAGTATCCCCAGGCTGTCGATGTCGTCCTTGTCCCAGCAGATGACGGTCCGCCCCTCCATCGTTGCGTTCTCGATCGGGACCAGCTCGTCCAGGCGCCCTTCGGTGATGACGAAACCGCCGACATGCTGGCTGAGATGCCGGGGAAAGCCGATGATCTGCTGGATCAGGTCCATGGTCATAGCCAGCCGCCGGTCCCGCAGATCCAGTCCGATCTCGGCCATGCGTGACGTCTCAAGCCCGTCGGCCCCGAAGAACCCCCAGACCTGGGACGAGATCGCGGCCACCGTATCCTCGCTCAGGCCCATCACCTTGCCCACCTCGCGCACCGCCCGCTTGCCGCGATAGTGGATCACGGTGGCGCAGAGCCCTGCCCGGTGGCGGCCGTAGCGTTCGTAGATGTGCTGGATCACCTCCTCGCGGCGCTCGTGCTCGAAATCGACGTCGATATCGGGAGGTTCGTTGCGGGCCTCGCTGACGAAGCGCTCGAACACCATCGTCCCGATCTCGGGCGAGACGCTGGTGACGCCAAGGCAATAGCATACGACCGAGTTCGCGGCCGACCCCCGCCCCTGGCATAGAATGTCGCGCGACCGGGCAAAGGCCACGATGTCGTTCACCGTCAGGAAATAGGGCGCATAGCCCAGCTTGCCGATCAGCGTCAGCTCGTGCTTCAGCAGGTTCTGCACATGCTCGGACGCGCCGTGGGGATAGCGCGCGGCCAGCCCCTCGTGCGCCAGCCGGGAGAGGCGCTGGTCGGCGGTTTCGCTCGCCGTCGCCTCACTGGGGTATTCGTAGCTGAGCTCGCCCAGGTCGAAGGTGCAGCGTTCGGCGATCGCGGCGGCGGTGTCGATGGCATACGGGAATCCTACGAAGATCCTACAAAGTTCATACGGACTTCTCATACGCTGCTCGGCATTGGGAAGCGCCGCCCGCCCGAGGGTGTCGACCCGCCGCCCCAGCCGGATCGCGGTCAGCACGTCGGCCAGCCGCCGTCGGCTGCCGTGGTGCATCAAGGGTCGCGCCGTGGCGGCCAGCGGGATGTCGAGCCGCTCCGCGATCGCCGCCAACCTGTTGAAACGCCTGGCATCCTGCCCGTCATAGCGGGGGCTGAGCGCAAGGCTGCACTGGCCCGGGAACGCCGTGACGAGGTGCGCAGCCTGCCCCTGCCAATCCTCGGGCCCGCCCGGATGGATCAGCAGCTCCGCCCCCTCACCCCAGTCCAGCAGATCCTGCAATGAAATCAGGCACTTCCCCTTCGCCTCCCGCAGCCGGCCCATCGTCAGAAGCCGGCAGAGCCGCCCCCATGCGGCGCGGTCGCGGGGCAGGAATGTGATCTCGAGTCCCTGATCCGTGACGATCCGCGCCGCGGCAAGAACGCGCGGAACGGTCGTGATATCAAGGCTTTGCGGCTTGGGGATATGGTCGGGCCGGGGCGGCCCGACGAGGTCCTGCGCCGCGCGCCATTCGACCTGGCGCCGCAACTCCTTCGCCCGCGTCCAAGCCCGGACGATCCCCGCGACCGAATTCTCGTCCGCGATGGCAAGCGCGCCGATCCCCTGCAGACCCGCCCGATCCACGTATTCCTCAGGATGCGAGGCCCCCGTCAGGAAGGTGAAGTTCGACGTGATCGAAAGTTCCGCGATGAGGGGCTGAGTCGTCATGCCTCATCATGTTCTACTTTCGTTCCAATGTGGAGTCCGCGGTCAGCCCTCGGGGCAGTCCTGGTCCACGACGCAATTGCGCACCGTTTCCAGCTGCGCCTCGGTGGGCTCGGGGAAAACCCAGCCCGGGCAGGCGTTCACGTCCAGCACCAGCTCGCCCCCGACCTCGCGGAAGAACGCCAGCGCCTCCGTATCGGCCGGAACCGATCCGCACGAGGGGCCGATGCACTCGACCTGGAGGACGACCTCGCTCGAGACTTCGGTCGTAAACCCCTCGCGGGTCAGCGCGTGGCCGTCGAACACCGCCGGGATCGAAGTCTCGGTCGGCTCGATCGAGGTGCCGTCGGCCGGAAGCTCGACTTCGTCATAGAAAAAGCTGCCCACGGCGATGCGAAAGGTCTCTTCGGCACTCACCGCCTCGACCGTCGAGCGCGCGACCGATGGTGCCAGGCATGACAGCGCAAGGGCCGGCTGCGCCGCCACGAGGGACAGAAGGGCAAGACGGATCATCATCACAGCCGGTCCTCGAATTCCTGGAACACGCGTTGATAGACCCCACGCTTGAACGGCACGATCTGGTCCAGCAATTCCTCGGGCGGCATCCAGTTCCAGGCGCTGAACTCGGGGTGAGGCGTGTCGATGTCGATATCCTCGTCCCGGCCCTTGAACCGGCAGAGCAGCCATTTCTGCGCCTGTCCCCGGTATTTGCCCTTCCAGATCCGGCCCAAAAGCTCGTCCGGCAGGTCATAGCGCACCCACTCGGCAGTCTCGGCCTCGACCTCGACCAGGTCGCGACTGACGCCGGTTTCCTCTTCCAACTCGCGCAGGGCGGCCTCGCGAGGGTCTTCACCCTCGTCGATACCGCCCTGGGGCATCTGCCAGGCACCCTGATCGTGGTCGATCCGGCGCCCGGCAAAGACGTGGCCGTCGGCATTCACCAGCACGACCCCCGCGCAGGGACGGTAGGGAAGATCCTCGCGCGTCGTCCGGCTCACTGTTCCGACCTCAGCGCGAGGAAGCCCTTGAGGATGTCGATCGCGTAGGCGAGCTGGTAGTCCTCTTCACGCAGGCGCGCCGCCTCTTCGGCGGCTTCCTGTTCCTGGCGGATGGTCTCCTGCTCGTCATCGCTGAGCGAGTCGTTCGTCAGCGCGCCGCGCAGGTCGGCCTCGGACCTCGAGAAGCGGGCGGCGGGGGTTTCCTCGTCCTCTTCCTCGACCTCGGACTCTGCGATGGGCTGCTGAACGACGATGTCCGGCGACACGCCGAGCGCCTGGATCGAACGGCCCGACGGCGTGTAGTAGCGCGCCGTGGTCAAGCGCATCGCGCCTTCGCTCCGCAGCGGCATCACCGTCTGGACCGAACCCTTGCCGAAGGACTTGGTGCCGACGACGATGGCGCGGCGGTGATCCTGCAGCGCACCGGCCACGATCTCGGACGCCGAGGCCGAGCCGCCGTTGATCAGCACCACGATCGGCTTGCCCTCGGCCAGGTCGCCCTCGGTCGCGTTCACCCGGTCGCTGTCCGCGTTCTCGCGCCCGCGGGTCGAAACGATCTCGCCCTCGTTCAGGAACGCATCGCTGACCTTGATCGCCTGGGTCAGAAGGCCGCCGGGATTGTTGCGCAGGTCGATCACGAAGCCGTTGATCTGGTCCATGCCACCGGCTTCTTCGACCAGTTCGTTCAGGGTCTCTTCCAGCTTGGGATAGGTCTGGTCGCTGAAGGTGATGATCCGCAGGACCGCCGTGTCGCCCTCGAGCCGACCGCGCACGGCCGTCAGTTCGATGGTGTCGCGGATGATCGAGACGTCGAACGGCTCCTCGCGGCCCTCGCGAACCACGGTGATCATGATCTCGGACCCGACCGGCCCGCGCATCAGTTCGACCGCCTCGTCCAGCGTCAGGCCGAGCACCGACTCGCCATCCACATGAGTGATGAAGTCGCCGGCCTCCATGCCCGCCTCGAAGGCCGGAGTGCCGTCCATCGGCGAGACGACCTTGACGAAGCCTTCCTCCTGCGTGACCTCGATCCCAAGGCCACCGAACTCGCCGCGGGTCTGCGTGCGCATCCGCTCGGCATCATCGGGCGATAGATAGGACGAGTGCGGGTCAAGCGAGGTCAGCATCCCGTCGATGGCGGCCTCGATCAGCTCCTTCTCCGAGACTTCCTCGACATATTGGGCGCGGATGCGTTCGAATATGTCGCCGAACAGGTCGAGCTGCTCGTAGACGCTTTCGTTGGCGGCGTTCTCCTGCGCGATCAGGGGACCGGCAACCTGCGTGGTCAGGATCAACCCCGCCACCGTGCCGCCAAGTGCGGCCATCGCGAATTTTCTCATCTCTGCCTCATCCTTGATCGAGCGCGAACCACTTCGCCGGGTCTTCCGGCTCGCCGTTGCGCCGCACCTCAACATACAATCTCTGGGTCGAGACCGCGCCCTCCTCGGGGCGGAACCCGGCCATCCCGGCCCCGTCGCTGCCGCCCATGATCCCAACTGGAGCACCGGCTGGAAGAACTTCTCCTGCTGCACCATAGACCTCGGCCAGACCGGCGAACACCACCAGATACCCGGCCTCTGGCTCCAGAATCATCACATTCCTGTAGTCCAGAAGCGGCCCGCGGTAGCGGATCGTCGCTGGCCACGGCGTCGTCACGAGCGCCCCGGGCTGCGTGGCGAGCACCCAGCCCGGGCGCCGGATGCCCGCGGCGTCGGCCTCGTCGAACCGACGCAGCACGTTACCCTGAACCGGCAGAGACAGCTGTCCGACAGCGCTTTCGAAGGGGGGAAGCCCGGCGCTGACCGCATCCTCGGGCAGCGCGGCAAGGCTGTCGGCGAAATCCGTCAGCGTTCGGGCGTTGTTGGCCAGCCGCTGCATCGTCGCAGGATCTTCGGTAATCCGGCGCGGCAGATCGGCCCGTGCCTCGATCGCATCCGCGAGGCGGGTGCGGGCGTCCTGCCACTGCTCGAGCCCCTGCTCGAGATCGCCCAGCGCCGTGTCCTGCAACGCGCGAAGGGTGGAAATTTCGCGCAGGTCGTCCTTCAGGGCCTCGACCTCGCCCAACATTGCAGGGGTCACGTCGCTCATCAGCATGCCCGCGCGCGCGGTCGCCGCGGGGCCGGCGGGATGAAGCAGCAGCGTCGCCTCGGGCGCCTGCCCCATCGCGGTCAGCGCGTTCAGCACCGCGCCCACCCGGGTACTTTCATCGTCGAGCCTGCGCGTGATCTCGGCCTCACGCAGGCGGGCGGCGCGCAGGCTGTCGCGCATGGCTGACAGGCCGCTCTCGTAGGCGCGGATCACGCGGGTCAGTGCGTCGATCCGGCCGTATCCTTCGCCGCCCTCTGTCAGCTCAGCCCCCGCCGCCTCGAGCTGCCGCGCCGCGTCACGCGCCAGCGCCTCGGCCGTCGGCTGGGCTGCCGCGGGCAAGGCGAGCAGGGCAAGAAGGGCGGCGATGCGGATCATCGGCGGATAAGGCTCTTTCCCGTCATTTCCTCGGGCTGCTCCAGCTCCATCAGCTCAAGCAGGGTCGGGGCAAGGTCCGCGAGCCGTCCGTCTGCAAGCCCCGCGCCCTCGGGTCCGCCCACCAGGATGCAGGGCACGAGGTTCAAGGTATGCGAGGTATGCGGACCGCCCGTCTCAGGATCCACCATCGTCTCGCAATTGCCGTGGTCGGCGGTGACGATCATCGCGCCGCCCTGCTTTCCCAGCGCCTCGAGCACACGTCCAAGGCCGCGGTCCACCGCCTCGCAGGCAGCCACGGCGGCGTCGACGTCGCCGGTATGGCCCACCATGTCCGGGTTGGCGTAGTTGCACACGATCAGGTCATAGTCGGCCTCGATCGCCTCGACGAAGCGGTCGGTTACCTCGTCCGCGCTCATTTCGGGCTGCAGATCGTAGGTCGCGACCTTGGGCGACTTGGGCATGATCCGGTCCTCGCCCTCTTCGGGGGTTTCCTTGCCGCCGTTGAGGAAGAAGGTGACGTGAGGGTACTTCTCGGTTTCGGCCACGCGGAACTGGCGCTTTCCGTGCCTGGCGACCCATTCGCCCAGCGTGTTTACCAGTTTACGCTTGGAAAACACGGTCGAGAACCACTCGGTATGGTCGTCGCTGTATTCCACCATCCCCAGCCGTGCCACGAGGTTCGGCCGAGCTGAGACGTCGAACTCCGCGAAATCGGGCTGGCCCATGGCGCGCAGGATCTCGCGCGCGCGGTCGGCGCGGAAGTTGAGGCAGAAGACGCCGTCGCCGTCCCGCATCCCGCGATACTCGCCGATCACGGTGGCCGGGATGAATTCGTCGGTCTTGTCGTTGTCGTAGGATTGCCGGACCGCCGCCTGCGGGTCCGGTGCCTTGGCCTCGCCCTTGCCTTCGACCATGACGCGGTAAGCGGTTTCGACCCGCTCCCACCGATTGTCGCGGTCCATTGCGTAATAGCGGCCCGTGACTGTCACGATCTCGACCCCATCGGGCAGCTTGGCGATGAGGTCCGCGAGGAATCCTTCGGCCGACCGCGGGGAGACGTCGCGACCGTCGGTGATGGCGTGAATCACGACGCGCACGCCGGTGTCGGCAACGGTTTGGGCTGCGGCAGCGATGTGGTTCAGGTGGCCGTGCACGCCCCCGTCCGACACGACGCCCATCAGGTGGGCCGTGCCGCCGCTTTCCTTCAGCTTGTCGATCAAGGTCAGAAGCGAGGGATTCTCGAAGAACGAGCCATCCTCGATCGCCAGGTCGATCTGGCCCAAGTCCATCGCCACGACGCGGCCTGCGCCGATATTCGTGTGGCCGACCTCGGAATTGCCCATCTGCCCCTTCGGCAGGCCCACGTCAGGGCCGAAGGTTGTCAGTTGCGAGGACGGCCCGTGTGTGCGGATGCGGTCGAAATTCGGCGTGTTCGCCAGCGCCGGGGCGTTCGCCTCGCGCTCGGGTCGGTCGCCCCAGCCATCGAGGATGCACAGGACGACAGGTTTCGGCGGGGTCATGGGACGCTCCCTTCGCAGCTTCGCCCCTTAGTTAGCGGGCGTGCCGCCGGACGGAAACCTCTCAGGCGCGATGATAGGGACTCCCAGCCAGGATCGACGCCGCGCGGTAGAGCTGTTCGGCCAGCATCACGCGGGCCAGCATGTGGGGCCAGACCATTTTGCCGAAGCGGATCGAGGCGTCGGCGCGGGTACGCAGGGACGGATCCAGCCCGTCCGCACCGCCGATCAGAAAGCAGATCTCGGGCCGCCCCTCGTCGCGCCAGGCGGCCAGGCGGTCGGCGAACTCGGGCGACGTCATCTCGCGCCCGCGCTCGTCGAGCGTCACGATCAGGGCGCCATCGGGCACGGATTTCAGAAGGGCCTCGGCCTCGGGAACCGGCCCCGAGACCTTGCGCGTCTCGACCTCGGCCTCTTCGAGAGGGCCGAGGAACAGGGCCCGCCCCGTTCGGTCGAACCGGGCGGTGTAATCGTCGATCAGCGTGCGCTCGGGGCCGGACCGCAGCCGGCCCACGGCGCAGATGCGAAGCTTCACCTTACGAGCGGGCCGCGGCCTGCTCGGGAGAGAGCCACATCTTTTCGAGCTGGTAGAACTCGCGCACCTCGGGGCGGAAGACGTGGACGATCACGTCGCCCGCATCGATCAGCACCCAATCGCCGCCATCCTTGCCCTCGACCTTGGACTGGACACCGTGGTCCTGCTTCAGGCGTTCGGTCAGCTTGTCGCTGATCGACACGACTTGGCGGGTCGAGCGGCCAGTGGCCACTACCATGTAATCGGCCATTTCGGATTTCCCGCGGAGATCGATCTGCACGACATCCTGGGCCTGGTCATCATCAAGGGAACCGAGAATCTCGGCCAGCAGATCTTCGCTGGTCGGCTTCAGCTTGGCCGCGGCACTCATGCCAGACAGCCGGTTTGCGGTATCAGAATGCACCGCGATCTCTGCAAGAGACAGGACATCGTCCTCCTTCGCACTTACGCCGCCAAGCCCCGGCGCCGGGCATGACGAAAGACTAACCACTCAAGAGCGCATGTCCAACAGTTCCGCGGCAGCATGACGCACCCGACTGTTGCGACGCCGCGACAGTCCAGACGTTGACCCTCTATCAAGATGCCGCGGGGAGCGCATCATCTATATCGTGCCATGATGGAAACTCACGTCGAGAAACCCCTGAGGACGAGGACGGCCGCACTTGGGCCGGGGCTGGGCTGGCGCGACTGGGCCGGCGCGGTGCGCGCGGTGTTCATGGGCCTCAACGACAGCAACCTCGGCCTGATCTCGGCCGGGGTCGCCTTCTTCGCGATGCTCGCGATCTTTCCCACCCTCGCCGCGATCATCGCGATCTGGGGCTTCGTCGCCGACCCCGACACGGTCTACGATCAGCTCGCCACGATGCGCGGGCTGATGCCCGGCGACGCCTACGCGATCCTCGACGAACAGATCACGTCGCTCATCACGGCCAACACGTCGACGCTGGGGTGGACCACGGCCATCTCCCTCGCCGCGGCCGTTTGGTCGTCACGTGCGGGGGTGGCGGCGCTGATCCGGGGGCTGAACGCGATCTACCACGAGAAGAACCGCGTGGGCCTGCGCCAGCTCGCCGCCGCGTTCGGAGTGACCTTCCTGCTGATTGGCACCGCCCTTGTTGCGCTGCTGTCCGTGGTGGTCCTGCCGATTGTCCTGTCGATCCTGCCGCTCGGGCCTTTGACGACCCTGCTGGTGGCGAGCGTGCGCTGGGTCGTGGCGCTGGCGGTCGTGATCGTCGGGATCGGCGTCGTCTATCGCTACGGCCCGAATCGGCGCCATGCGCGGGTGCAGTGGCTCACCCCGGGCGCGCTCGTCGCGGTCGTCATCTGGGGGTCGATCTCGTACGGGTTCAGCTACTACCTGTCGAATTTCGGCCGCTACAACGAGGTCTATGGCGCATTGGGCGCCGTGATCGCGCTGCTGATGTGGCTCTACCTCAGCGCCTTTTCGGTCCTTCTGGGCGCATCGCTGAACGCCGAGCTCGAACGGCGGACCCGCCAGGACACCACCGTCGGAGAGGACCGCGCCATGGGCGAACGCGAGGCCGCCGCGGCAGACAGCTTTGTCGGCGAGTGATCACATCAAGGGACGCTCCCTCAGCAGCGGGCCCCGCCCGACCATGGCGAGCTTGCGCAACCCTTCGATGTCGTGGATCGTCAGCTGACGGTCGATCCAGGCGGCAAGCTGCCGCTCCCGCAGCTTGGCCAGGGTCTTGTTCGTGTGAACGAGGGACAGGCCCAGCGTGTCGGCCAGATCCTGCTGGCGATACGGGAAAAACAGCGTGTTGCCCTCGGTCATCCCGAGCAGGCGCGCGCGCTCGAAGATCTGCACGAGGCCCCAGGCGATCCGCTCGATCGCCGAACGCTGACCGACGCTGGCGAGCGCCTCTCCCAGGAAACGCTCTTCGGTGGCCGCGATCCAGGTGACGTCGTAGGCGCGCGAGGGCTGGATGGAAAAAAGCGAGAAGAAGTCGGCCCGCTGGAAAACGCACAGGCGCATCCGGGTCGTCGCCTCGACGCTGTGGCCCATCTCTTTCCCGACGCCAGCCTGCAGCCCCAGGAAATCGCCGGGCATCACGAAGTTCAGAACCTGCCGGCGCCCATCCTCGAGCGCCTTGAATCGCAGGCCCATCCCGTCAAGCACGGTGAACAGACGCGGCGATCCCTGCCCCTCGACGAGGATAGGCTCCCCGGGCTCGACCTCGATCTCACCCGATTTGAAGTCCCGCATGAACTCGAGCTCATTCGGCGACATGTCCTGAAAAAGCGAATTGGCCCGAAGCGGGCAGTTCACGCAGTCGATCCCCATCGGTCTTTCCTTTCGGCGGATCGCTGCGAGCGACCACATGCGCAACGAGCGCAAAGGGCCGGAAGAATCAACCCCTTGGGTCAGCTAATCATGACCAGCGTTAAGCAAACGGGAAAGCGGGGTAGGGAAAGGGCGCGTGCGACGCCCCTTCCACGGCCGGGGTCAGCGCCTGCGCAACGCGCGGCCAGCGGCAATCCCCATGATGACCGCGTTGATCACCGTGGCCGCGTTGAACGGCTGGCCATATGCCGGTCCGGGCGCGGGCGCAGCGGCCGGTTGGGTGACCACCCGCGGCGGGTAACGCGACATGGCACGAGCGACGGTCCCGAACAGGATGAACAGGAGGCCCATGATCACCAGGGCGCCCAGTAGGCCGACCGCATATTCCAGCACGACGAAGATGGCGATGCCGAAGAAGATCAGCCCGACAAGGATCAAGAGCCCGCCGACAGCGTTCCAGGCCGCGCGACGCGCGTTAGCCCTCAGCGAGAATTTCAGCGCTGCGATCTGTGATCCGAACATCGATCAGCGGCGGCTGAAGAGGCCGATCAACAGACCGACGCCAGCAGCGATGCCAAGCGCCTGCGCCGGGTTCTGCCGGACGTAGACCTCGACTTCTTCGATCCGGCCCTGGGCTTCATGGCGCAGCTCTTCCGCGCGCCGTTGCGCCTCGGTGCGGTACTGGTTGCCCTTGGCCTTGCCGTAGTCGCCCAGCGTCTCGGTCAGGCGGGCGATGTCCGCCTTCAGCGCATCGACCTGGCGGGACAGATCCTCGGTCGTGGGGTTCCGGGTTGTCGGGTCCATGTCTTCGGAGGTCACGGGTCGCACCATGTTGCAGCCTTTCGGTCGAGAGTTGTTCCTGAGTTCAATGCGGGCCCGCCGGACTTTGTTCCAAGCATGCGCGTGAAATCAATCGCGCCCGGCGCAGGTCCGGCGACGATGGGAAGCAAACCCCGGGGCGGCCGTCATGTTCCGCCGGAACCAGCGAGGCTTGCGGCGCTTTGGCCCGGCAAGGAGGACCAGATGACCGAACGACTGACACGCCTTCTCGACCTCGACGCCGTGAGTGGGGACGACCGCTTCCCGATCCGCGCGCTGTTTCACGACGAGACGTCCCGGCGCCTCAAGGCCGCTGCCGTGGATATCGGCGGATGGCTGGATCGGCGCGAGGTGCTCGTCTCGATTGACCGCTTCGGCCCCCCGGACGACGGCAGCTGGCCGCTGTCCCTCGGGCGGGACGAGCTGCAGGATGCCCCCGAATGGGAGCATGCCGACAGCGCGGCCTTGGGAATGCCGCCGCTGATCATCGGGCCCTTCGGCTACACGTTTTCGCCCCTGTTGATGGCTGCCGGAATGAACGCTTCGGCCGAGCGAAGCCTGCCCGACGCCCCCGACTCGGGCGAGCGGGCGGTGGTCGAAAGCGAAGACGGCCGGTTCGCCGGCCTCGTCCGCACCGCCGATTGGCTGAACCGCGACGCGTTCGGACCCAAGGGCCACTTGGGCAAAGTGGCGGACCTTCAGCTGGACGACAGCTTGGCGATCACTGCGCTGATCCTCGATGACGACACCATCTTGCCCATGACGCGGCTGCGCAACATGCCCGAGCAGGGCCACTTCGTCTTCGACTGACCCTCAAGGCGTCTGCGGCGCGCCAATGTCGACCTTTGGCAACTGTGCCTCGGCCCGCGCCGAGGCGCGCGCGGCATTGACCAGCGCATGGAAGATCGCGCGCTGCCGGCGGGCATAGAACAGGTGCTCTGGATGCCACTGAACGCCCAGGGCAAAGGGGTCTTCGGTGCGCTCGATGGCCTGTATCATGCCGCCGGTGTCGCGTGCGGCCACGCGCAGCCCCTGTCCCGTGGTCGTCACCGCCTGGCTATGCAGCGCGTTCACTTTCATCGGCTCGGTCCCTGCATGGGCGGCGAGGCGGGTCGCGGGCACGATCTCGATCGTCTTTCTGGGCAGGATCGTCCAGTACCTCTGAGAGGCGGAATAGGTGCCGTAGGCATCCTGATCGAGCCGCCCGCCCAGCGCCACGTTCAGCATCTGCGATCCCCGGCAGATCCCGAGGACCGGTTTCCCCTGCTCCATCGCCTCTTCGACCAGGCGCCGCTCCATCGCGTCGCGCTCGGCGTCGAGGCGGGACGAGGCAATCAGCTTGCCGCCATAGAGGTCGGGCGAGATGTCGTCGCCGCCGCCGATGATGATGCCGTTCACGCCCGACACGTCCGACGGCTTGCCGGCAACCCACCGCACGCCGCGCCCGCCTGCGAGCCACAGGTTGAACGCCACGAGCGGAAAGATTCGCCAGCCCGAGCGGCTGGACGTGGTCACGCCGATGAGCGGTCTCATGGCAGTCTCACCTCGCGTTCCAGCACTTCGCCCGACACTGCATACCAGCGGCCTGGGATAGGCAGCGCCCTGCTGCGATAGGCGTGCCACGCGGTCTTCAGGCGTTCGACCAGGTCTTCGTTCTGCGCGACCTCTTCGACGACGCACCAGCGGTTCCACTCGAGCGCGACGGACCAGGTCGGGTCGTCGAGGCGGCAGTCGGGCAGCCGGTAGTGCCAGGCGGGCCGGCCACTCTTGTGAGACATCTGCGGCACAGCGGCGACCACGGCGGCAGCGTTCAGGTGCTTCAGGATCGGCAGCGCGTCGAGCGCGTGGTTCCGGTCAGGCGCAAGGGACAGGTAGGTGCTCACGAGGCGTTGGATGGTCCAGTTCCCCGACGGGTCGCACAGCCGGTCCACCAGTTCGGACGGATAGGTGTCGACGAAGGGCTGGACCCGCCGCGCCGCGTCGAGGTGCATCTTGTCGCGCATCCAGTCCTCGATTAGCGCGAAGGCAGTCAAGGTAGGCAGAATGTCGTCCACCTGCGTGCCGGGCAGCGCCACGTTCAGGTGCAGCCCAAAGCCCAGGAGCAGCCCCGACTGCGTGCCCGTGCCCCCGGCCAGGCTAAGCGCGCGGCACGCCCGGTCGACCAGCGAGATTTGCTCGGGCGCGACGGGATCGGTCACGAACTCCACCGGGATCACCGCCCGCCCGAGGTCGAGTCCCATGCGCGTGATCTGCCCGGCGACCCTGTCGCGAAGAGCGGTGTCCAGCAGCACGTCGATGTCACCGATGGCGCTGCCTTCGACGCGCCGCTCGTATTCGGCGGTGCGCTTGATCGTGCCGCCCAGCTGGGCGGCAAGGATTGCGGCGACGCGGTCCTCGTCCAGCCCCCCAAGCTCGACCTCCACCCCGACCTTGCGGATTTCGCCGGCGTGGGTCGTGGGGGCAGGGAGGGATTTCAATTCCGGCATGGGCCCCGAACGCAGGGTGGAAGGCTTCGTTCCCTCAGACCAGTTCTTCGGGAACGCCCGGCAGATTGATCCCGAATTTCCTCGCGGTTTCGACGTCGTAGGGCAGCAGGTAGCCCTCGCGATTGTCGGGCTGGCGCACCGCGTCCAGCTCGGCCTGCGCGCGCACCTGCGGAACCAGTGGCTTCGTGTGGTCTATCTCGGTCTCGGGCAGCCAGTGCGTCATGGAGCGGCGCAGGATCTCGTTGGCAAGCGCGGGATCCTTCCGCAGGATCCCGGCCTCTGTGTCCCAGCGCAGCGACCGTGCGTTCAGGTTTGCCGAGCTTATGATTGCCGAGCGCCGGTCGAAAACGCTCACCTTCGCGTGGACATAGATCAGCGGAGCCCCGCCAAAGGTCGAGCGGTCATCCTCGTCGATCTGGCCGGGCTGGGCCGTCCGCCGCTGGACGGGCACGGCAAAGAAGCAGCGGTCGCCGAACGCGTCCATGACGCGCGTGACGCACTCGGCCTGCATGTATTCGCCGTACCGCGAGTCGAGCTTGCGCCGATGCTCGAATGCCACGTCCTCGGGTGCCGCGGGCAAGACCATCAGGAACTCGCTCTCGGGCATCTCCTTGCCGCGCGCGGCCAGCGCGTCGGCCAGGCGCAGGTCGCGGAAGAACTGCGTCTCGAAGTAGAACTGCCGCTCGGTGCGGGCGATCTCGGCGTAGTGGTTATCGCCGATCGAATTCCGGATCACGGTCGGGGCCATGGAGAGATGGTTGCTCCGATAGGCCGCGATCGTCGTGCAGAGGCCGCCCGCTTCCTCGGGCGGATCATCAACGCCAGCCACGGTGTCGAGCATCGCGTTCAGATGCGCCTCGGCCGCCTTGGCCGCTACCTCATCCCGGACCAGCACCTGCACGTCGTGCCAGGTCTCTTCGGCCGAGCGGTGATGGACCGGGGTGTCATAGCGCCGCGGGTTCAGGTCGAGCCCCCCGATATACAGGACCTTGCCGTCGAACACCGCCAGCTTCTGATGGTGCGACACGGGGTTCAGGCGCGGCGGGCGCAGGGTTCCGTTCTGCAGCTTTCCCTCGCCGTCGAACCGCAGCAGATCGCGGATGCCAGGCAGATCCGCAAAGATGCGACGCCGCTCTTCGAGCGGCCGCTCGTTCAGGAGGTCGCGCAGGTCGTGCAGCTCTTGCGACACCTTCGGCCAAAGGACGGTGCGCGCCACCCCTCCGACCTCGGCCGGATGCATGGCTGCCACGACCGACAGGGGCGCGTCAGGGTCGGCAAGCTCACGCAGAACGGCGAACTTGCGCATGCTCGACCATGTCAGCTCGTGCATGTCGGCGGCGATGATGGGATCGAAATCGGCCAGGATCAGTTCGAACCGGACCCCCTTGCCCAGCACGTGCAGGATCAGGTCGAACCAGTCCTCGCCAACGGCCTGCGCCTCTTTGGTTCTGAGCTTGGTCGCCGGATCAAAGACGCGGAAGCCCGCAACGACCCTGTCCTCGGCCCGCAACATCTCGCGCTCGAAGACCGGCCACGCCTCTCCGGCAGTCAGCAGGTAATCGACGCCGCCGGTCATAGCTCGTTGGCGAATTCGCTGGGCCTGAAGGTGACGTCCACGACGAACGCCCCGTCGTTCTCGCCGATCTCGCTTTGCGCATCCAGTTGCATGGCAAATGCGCTCATCAGCTGCGTTCCCAGACCGGTCGTGATGCGGCTTTCATCGCTGACAGGCTCGCCCAGAGAGTTCGCGACCCTCAGCCGGACCTCACCCGTGTCGAGCGACGTGAGCCGAAGCTCGATCCAGGGCGCCCCTTCAGGCGGACGGCCGACATATTTCAGCGCGTTGGTGATGGTCTCGGTCACCAGGAGCGAAAGCGGTACCGCCTGGTCGGGATAGAGGGAGACCTCGTCCACCGTCATGTCCAGCTTCACCCCCAGGCTGGGCGCCTCGGAGTTGCGCACGCTCTGGGACACCAGTTCCTCGATGAGCTGCGAGGATTTCACACGGCTCAGCACCGTCGCCTGATAGAGATTGCGGTGGATCGTCGCCAGCCCCAGCACCCGATCCTGCAGGCGGCGCAGGATGAAGCGCGTCTCGTCGTGCTGCGCCTTTCGCAGCTGCATGTTCATCATCGACGCGATGAGCTGAAGGTTGTTCTTCACCCGGTGGTGGACCTCCTTCAGCAGGACGTCCTTCTCATGCAGGTTGTTCTCGAGGTCGGCCTCATCGCGGACAATCCGCTCGGTCATCTGGTGGAACGCCTCGATCACCTCGCGCAGGTCCGAGGGCGTATCGGCGGCATAGCTCGGCGCCATGATCCGGCGGTTCGCGGTGAAGGCGCGGATGCGCAGCCGCAGGTACCGGATATGCCGCACCACCAACCGGTGCACGGCGAAATAGGCCACGCCGATGGACACCAGCCACATCAGGAGCGGGAACAGGAGCGCACTTGCCGCCGTCAGCCCTGCGGTGCGGATCGCGCCTGCCGGCCAGATCGCAAGCGCGTAAATCTCGCCGGCGATCAACGGGGCGACGGTGTAGAAGCGCTCGTCCCCGGAGACGGAATCGGCCCGGAAGCTCACCGCGTCGGACCCGGCCAGCGCGGTGAGCGACCGGTCCGCGGGCAAGGAAAGCTCGACCTCTTCGATGTTCTCGTCGGACCAAAGTATTTCGCCCGTGTTGGTGAACGTGGTGGCGAACAGCGGCTCGAGCCCGACGTTCTGCTCAGCCTGCATGCGCAGGGTCTGCTGCGGCACCGACATGGCGATATAGCCGATGGGCGTGTCATTCACGACGACGGGCTCGGTGACGACCACCACGCTGCGCTGCGAGATCTGGCCGATGACTGCCTCGATCTGCGGGCTCGGGTCGTCGAGGAAGGCGCGGTAGACGACGCTCTCGCTGAGGTCGGTGCCCGCCCCGTCCGAGGCGCACAGGGCCACGCCGTCCACCGAGACGAACGCCGAAAGCGCGATGTTGGGGTTCGAGCGGACGAAGTTCTGCATCCGGTCGGAACAGAGGGCGAGATCGTCGAGGATGTCCGGCGCGTATTGGGCGGCCATCTGCGCCGCCCCGCGCACGCGCAGGATCGTCTCGCGTTCGCGCGTGGCGGCGGACAGGGTGACGCCGGTCAGGGCGGCTTCGGCGGTGCGGTCGGCCTCGTTGATGACCCGGTAGGTCTGGACCATGGCGATCAGCCCGATCGGCAGAAGCGCGAGGCCGAGAAGCGCCACGAGCCTCACGTCCAGCCGATCAAGGCCGTCGATCCCCTTCCCGCCGCTCAGCACGTCAGCCCTGCCGGGACTGCGACGAAGCGATGATCGAATCGTTCGTGGTATCGCCGATGACGGGATCCTCGTCCGGGTCCAGCCCCATGAGCTCGGCCAGACGACGCCGGCCGCGGTTGGCACGGCTCTTGATCGTGCCGACGGCAACGCCGCACATCTCGGCGGCTTCCTCGTAGGCGAAGCCGCTCGCACCGACGAGCATCAGCGCCTCGCGCTGTTCGTCGGGAAGTTGCTCGAAGGCCTTGCGGAAGTCGTTCATTGCCAACCGGCCGTCGTGCGCCGGCTTCTCGGACAGGGATGCCGCCATCGCGCCGTCCACGTCGGCAACCTCGCGCTTTGCCTTCCGCCTGATGGAGTAGAACGCGTTGCGTTGGATCGTGAAAAGCCATGCCCGTAGATTGGTACCCGGCTGGAACTTGTCCATGTTCTTCCAGGCTTTCTCGATCGTATCCTGCACCAGGTCGTCGGCCGCGGCCGAGTTCCGGGTCAGGGACATGGCGAAGGCCCGAAGCGCGCCGAGGTGTTCGACAAGCTCGTCGCGAGGGTCGCGGTGTGCACCGTCAGCCATTCGCGTCCCTCTTGCCGGTATCCTGGTCCTTCAGCTTCGCCAGCAACTCCTTGAAGCGGTCAGGTACGTCCTCTTCCTGATTTTCGAAATAAACGCGGCGCAGATTCTCGTCGATCTGTCGCATCACGTTCGACGTCTTCTTGTCTTTCGACATAAGTTGGATGCCACTCAGCTGATTATGATTTTTTCACCGGACGGGAACAAACGTGCGCCCCGACTGTTTGTTCCAAAATAAATCCGCGACTAGGGACTTACATCACCATGCCATCACGGTCCGAGCAGGTCGACCTCTCAGAGGTCATCGGAGAAGAACTTCCTTACCTCCGTCGTTACGCCCGCGCCCTCACCGGCTCCCAGCGAACCGGCGACAACTATGCCGCTGCGACGCTCGAAGCGATCCTGCAGGAATCGTCCATCTTCGAACGGTCTCTGGCGCCCAAGACGGCGCTGTTCCGCGCCTTTCACATGATCTGGTCGACCGCGGGTGCGCCTACGGCCGATACCGAAGATCCGACCTCGCGCCTGGAGAGCCGCGCCCTCGACCACATGGCCGGGCTGACGAACAACACCCGCGAGGCGTTGCTGCTGTCCACGATCGAGGGCTTCGACTTCGAGGAAATCGGCCGCATCATGGACGTCGATGCGGCCGAGGCGTCGTCTCTCGTGGACATCGCCATCACCGAGATGGAGAAGTCGATGACCGGAAAGGTCATGATCATTGAGGATGAGGCCATCATCGCGATGGACATCCACTCGATCGTGTCCGAGATGGGCCACAAGATCACCGGCATCGCCCGGACCCGCGACGCTGCCGTCGAACTCGGCGCGCGCGACAAGCCCGACCTGATCCTCGCGGACATCCAGCTGGCCGACAACTCGTCCGGCATCGATGCGGTAAACGACATCCTCGGGCAATTCGGGGACATCCCAACGATCTTCATCACCGCCTTCCCCGAGCGTCTGCTGACCGGCGACAAGCCCGAGCCGGCGTTCCTGATCGCGAAGCCCTACTCGGAAGAGCAGGTTCGGTCGGCCGTGAGCCAGGCGATGTTCTTCTCCTCGACCGAGTCTCTCAAGGCTGGCTGAGAACTCCACCACGAACAGCAAAAGGGCGGCCCCGGGTCTCGGGTGCCGCCCTTTTTGCTGCGCTTGCCTTGCGACAGCAGGTCAGTCCCGCTGCCGCCTGCCACTCGCGTCGTAATCCTGCGCCACCTTCGCCGCAACCAAAGCGAACGCGACGCCGAGGAACACGAAAAACAGGGTTTGGGCCACGCCCTCGGTTACCGTCGAGCCTCCGCCGAAGCCGAAAAGGCCGGCGGTCAGCGACACTGCGAACGAGATGAATGCCCAAAATATCATGTCATACTTCCATTACATTCCTTGCCCCCGGATAGAGAAGCCGCTCGCGCCTCCACAGTTCCGGACGGAATGTCAAAAACTGTAGCTATGGGATCGCGCCGCCGGTCTGTGGCTCAATAGTCGCGCTCGAAGAACACCCCGAGAGACGTCTCCCCCTCGTTCGAGGCGCTCCCGCGGACGGCGATCGAGTCGGTCACGTCGAGGTTCAGGTTGATCTCGGCCTCGCCTTCGGAGTCCACGTTGACGCTGGAATACACGTTCTCGGACAGGTAGGCGCCTGCCTGAACGCCGACATTGCCCTCTTCATCCGTCGTCACGTCCAGATCGTCGAGCCCGGTGCTTTCCCTCAGGCTCTCGACGATGCCGATCCCGCCACGGCCCGACAACGTGGCCACCGCGTTTGCAAGCTGCGCCGCCTGCAGCGCCGAGATGTTCTCGATCGAGCGGCCGAAGAGCAGGCGCGACAGCACCTCGTCCTCGGGCAGTTCCGGATCGGACGAGAACGTGATTTCGGGTTCGGTCACCTCGCCCTCGACGATGATGCGCACCGTGACGTCGTCCGCCTGGGTCTCGGCCACCAGCCGGATCGTGGGGGTGAAGTCCCCGGCGAGCGTTGCGTAGCCTTCCGTCAGGATGATCCGCTGGCCCAGGAGGTCGATCCGCCCGCGGATCAACTCGAACCGGCCAGTCGGGACGACGTTCGCCGTCGTTCCTTCCAGAGTCAGGCTTCCCCCGAGCTCGGCATCGAGACCCCGCCCACGGATGAAGATTTCGTCTTCGGCGAGAATGGTCAGATCCAGCCCGTAGACGACGGCAGGGCCGTCATCCTCCTCGCCCCGATCCTCTTCGACCAGATCGGCGCGGGCGAGCGTGCGAAGGATCTCCTCGGTCGCATTCTCATGTATCAGCCCGTCCGGGATCGGCCCGCTCGCACCCAGACCGGTCGATGGGATGCGGATCTCGGTCTCGCCGATCAGCAGCGTGCCCCCGATCACCGCGCCGCCGGTCAGCGGACCGGTCAGCGTGACGCGTCCATTCACGATCGTCCGGTAGAGGCGCGGGTCCTCATGGACCACGCGGTTCACCTCGATGCCCAGATCCGCCGGGAAGCCGGGATCCAGACCGATGGTGCCGGCAAGCGCCAGCGTGCCGCCCTCCTGCTTGGCGGCTGTGGCATTCACGACCACCTGGTCGCCCTGCAGCCGCGCCGTGCCGTCGATGTCGTTCAACACGAAGGGCACTGTCGGGTCGACCAGCCGCCCATCCTCGACCGTCACGGTGCCGGTCAAGGAACTCAGCGCCAGCGGCCCGTTCAGACTGAGGTCGTAGCTCGCACTGCCGCTGAGCGTGCGGTTCCCCAGGAACGGGTTCACCAGCCGCAGCGGAGCATCGCCCGTCACGTCGATATCCGCCTGATCAAAGCTCTCGGCCACCGTGCCGTCGACGCGTGCCGAAATCCCTTGCGGCCCGGTCAGCGCCACGTCGAGTGTGAGGTTCGATCCCGACTGCCCCACCCTTCCCTGCGCCGTCAGCGGGCCATTCAGGTTGGGCACGAAGGTTCCCAGATTATCCAGCCGCGCGTCGAGGCTCAGGTTGCTCGCCCCGCCCAAGATCGTTCCATTCGCCTCAGCGTCGAAACCTGGTGCATCAAGCTGGAACCGCTGTACCTGGATCGGCGCGCTCGCCCCGCTCCGGCTGGCCGCGACCGACAGGCTCGTCGGCCCGCCCGAGAGAAGCTGGTCGACCTGCGGTACGCCGACGCGCAGATTGTTGGCCCGTCCGGTGGCCGTCACGTCGAAGCGGCTCGCGTCCAGGCTGGCTTCGCCCTCGGCCTGCAGGTTCACCGATCCGGACAGCTGCCGCCCCGCAAGGCGCGAAAAGCGAGAGATCTCCTGCGCCTGCAGCGCCACGCGTCCGTCGAAGACGGGCGTGGCGTCAAGGTCGCTGATCTCGCCCAGGACCTCGGCTGTCACACCCGCGCCCTCCCCGTCCAAGGCGACTTGCCACGTGTCCCCGGTCTGCTCGGCCACAAGGTTCAGTTCGGCCGAACCCCTCAGCTCCGGCACCACGTCCGACAGCTCGGCTACCGTCACCTCCGCTTGCAACGCGTTTGCGCCCGGGCCGCCATAGCTGCCGTCGACGACCGCCGTGATCTGCGGGTTCTCGATCTGAAATTCTTCGATGAGCAACGTGTCGCCGTTCTTCTCGGCCGCGACCTCGAACGTCGTCAGCCCCTCGAGCAGCCGGTCGATCTCTGGCTGGCCGATCGCAAGGTTGCGGGTCGTGCCGCTCGCCTCGACCGACGCTTCGCTCAGGTTCAACCGCGCGCGCCCGTCCAGCGCCACGTCCACCGCGCCGCCCAGGTCGCGGTTGGCAAGCCGGGAGAACACGCCGAGGTCGTCCACCTCGACCTCGGCCGTACCGCCCACCAGGGGCGAGACGCCCTCGGTCCGCAGATCCTCGACCGTCGCGTCCGCCACGACCCGCGCGCCGGCGCCGGTGGCATCGAGGTCGAGCACCCAGGTGTTGTCCTCCTCGGTCGCATCGAGGATGATCACCGCCGGACCCCGCATCTCGGGGATCACGTCGCCAAGTTCGTCCAGCTGCACCTGCAGCCGGGCGGCACTGTCGCCCGGAGCGATGTCGCCGCTGCCGCTGACGGTGATCTGCGGATTCTGGATCAGCAGCTCCTCGACGTCGATCACGTCGCCGTCCTTGGCAGCGTCGACCCGCAGCTCCGTCACGCCCGACAGCAGGCGGTCCACCTCTTCGATCCCGATCTCGAGGTTGCGCGAGGTGCCTTCGGCCTCGACCGAGGCTTCGCTCAGATCGAAGCGCGTGCCGCCCGTCACGGAAAGGTCCAGTGCACCGCCAAGCTCGCGCTCGACGATGGACGAGAACACGCCGAGGTCATCGACCTCGATTTCGGCGACCCCGGCAACCATGGGCGAGACGCTTGGCGTTCGCAGATCCTCTACGGCTCCGTCCACCACGACCCGCGCACCCGCACCGGTGGCATCGAAGTCCACCTCCCATCCATCCGCGTCCTCGCGCGCGACGAGCGAAATTTCGGCAGGGCCGCTCATCTCGGGCACGACGTCGCCGAGCTCGTCCAGGAGGATGCGCGCCTCGATCGCGCTTTGGCCTTCCCCGTAGAAGCCGTCGGCCGTCGCCGCGATCTGCGGGTTTCGGATCGCCAGGTTCGGTACCGTGAATTGCGGCCCCTCGCGGCGAAGCCGGATGCCGATCTCGGTCTCGCCCGAAAGCAGGCAATCCAGCTCTTCCCGGCCGACTTCGATGTCGGTCGTGGTGCCATCCAGCACCACGTTCCCGTTGCTCAGGTCGAGCCGCGTCTGTCCGCGCGCCGACAGATCCGCCGCCCCTCCAAGCGGACGGTCGAGGATGGCGCCAAAGTTCGCCAGGTCGTCCGCCACCACCGCCAGGTCGAAGACCGCCAGCGGGCTCTCCGCTTCAAGGTCCTGAATCGTCGCCTCGCCGGTGACGACGGCCTCGGCGCCCTGGAACTCGAGGTCGATCTGCCAGACGTCAGCGGGACGTTCGGCCGTGGCGATCAGCGTCGCCGGCCCCGACAAGGTCGGGTCGATCAGCGACAGATCCTCCACACGGGCCTCCAGCTCGGCCGCCCCCCCTTGAGAGGTGATCGCAGCCGACGCGGCCACCTCGATCTGCTCGTTCTGCAGCACGAGCCGTTCGACGTTGAGGCCCACCTCGTTGCGCACGGCTTCGAGATCGAGAAGCGTCGAGCCGCTCAGAAGCGGATCAAGCTGCGGAATGCCGACCTCCAGTTCCTGCGCGCGGCCCTCCAGCGATACGTCGAAGGCGCCCGATAGCGCCTCGGCCGTCAGGTCGACGTCAAGCGAGGCCCCGCCGTCGAGCGGCCGCCCCACCAGTGGGGCAAAGACCGAAAGATCCTCGGCGTCCAAGGCGCCGGTGAAGGAAACCGGCAGGTTCTCTCCGTCGGGGTCAACCTCGCCCGAACCTTCCAGCGCAAACCCAGCACCGGTCACGTTCAGCGTGTTAAGCAGGATCGCCTCTCCGGTGGCGTAGGACAGCTCGATCCGGCCATCGATCCTGTTGCCGAGCGCCGCCTCAAGCCCACCATCGTCCAAGGACAGCCCGGCGGCGGCGAAGTCGAATCCCGCCTCGACCTCCAGTGTCTCGCCCGAACCCGAGATGATGCCCGACCCGTCCAGCGCCACGCGCTCGGCCTCGAGCCCCGGCCGGTCGAGCCCCTCGATCACGACCTCGCCGGACCACTCATCGCCTTCGCTGGCGTCGAAGTTCACGTCGAGCCCGACACGATTCACGCGGATCTCCTGCCCCACGGGCAGAAGGACGGGCGAGCCGTCCTCCGAGGCGATCTCGCCGGTCACGTCGATCAGCGTCGGCACGTTGTTCGGGCCGATCCGAACCTCGCCCTGCAGGTTCAGCGCCTGCGACCGGAGCGACAGCTGGTCCAGGGTGACCGCGCCATTGGGGAATCGCGCCCCCTGCGCCTCGAGGGACACGTTGGGCCCGAAGAACGGCCGGTAGCTCGGCGCGAAGAGGGCCGTGACGTCGCCGCTCAGGTCGACCGCAAAGCTGTTGGCGCCGTCCACCTCCTGCAGCGAGATGGTACCGTCGAGCCGGTCCTCGCCATCGGTGTCGAGGTCGATATCGGCGGTGAAGTCCGAGATCGGTCCCGCGCCCTGAACGCTGGCGGAAAGGGCCGGCCGGCCGGGCAGGTCGATCAGGTTCGCGACGATCCCGTCGGGGCCTTCCTCGAGCTCGACATCGATCTCGAGCTGCCCCGTGCTGTTCTCGTAACTGCCGGCCACCTGGAAGATGCCCCGCTCGTCGTCGATCCGCTCGGCCCGGACGTCGACCTGGCCTTCGCCATTCGCCAGCTGAGCCGAACCTTCGAGCGTGATGACCGCCTCTTCGCCGATCACCGGCTGACCGAGCTCGATCCGCTCGGCATTGATCTGGCCGATATTGATCGACACCGGCAGCTCGGGCAGGGAAAACGGCTGCGCCTCGGGCTGCGGGACGTTCACCTGATCTTCGCCTTTGGGCAGGCGCGGCAGGAGGATTTCCTCTGCGGCGAGCTCTTCGATGCTCAGCCGGCCGCGCAGCAAGGCCGAGCGGTTCCAGTCGAGTACGGCATCGTTGATGGTCAGCCAGACGCCCTCGGCATCGGCGATGGTGATCCTCTCGATTGTGGCGCGCGAGGACAGCGCGCCTTGGAAGCCGCGCACCTGGACCTGGAACCCTTCCGAGGACAGCCGATCCTCGATCAGGTTCTCGAGAAATCCGCCGCCCTCGTCTTGGGCATCCGTGTTCTGGGCGGCGACCGGCACGGCCGCGAGGCCGAGGGACAGGACGCAAAGACGCGCGAGTTTCCGCATTGTGCCCATCCTCAGAATGCCTGCCCGATGCCGACATAGAGCTCGAACGAGCGGTCGTCGTCGTCATCCCCGTCGTCGAAGCTGCTGACCGGCGTGGCCACGTCCAATCGGATCGGTCCGACGGGTGTCTGGTAACGAATGCCGATTCCCGCCCCGGAATGGTTGCGATCACCGTCCGGGAACGCGTCGTATCCGACCGTGCCGTAGTCGTAGAAGCCGACCAGCCCGATGTTGCGGGTCACGCCGGCGCGGATCTCGGCCGAGGCGACGGCAAAGCTTGCTCCGCCCGAATTGATCCCGGAATCGAGGACTACGCCCAGCGACTGGTACTCCTGCCCCCTTACGGTGCCACCACCGCCGGAATAGAAGCGGAACTCGTTCGGCACCATGTCGAGCTCGGCACCCACGATCGACCCGCCCTGCAACCGGCCGGCCAAGACGAAACGGTCGTCCTCGCCCAGGCCGAAATAGGTTCGCCCGTCCCAGGTCATGCGCGCGCCCGTACCGGTTTCGTCGTTCGTGCCGGCGAAGGGCGTGATCGTCGTCTGAAGGTAGAAGCCCTCGGTCGCGTCGAGAGGCTCGTCCCGATTGTCGAACGTGCCCGACAGCGGCGCGGTGAGCATGCTGTAGTCGGTCGTCCCGCCTTCGTCCTCGACCCGGCTGAACCGGTAGCCGAGGCCGTACTGGATCTCGATCTCTTCGTTGACGTAGCGCTGGATGCCGAAGGTCAGCTCACCCGTGTCCGAGGTGTAGTCCTCTTCGTCCAGCCGCGCGAGGTTGGCCTCGGCGAAGAAGGTGTTCTCGGGCGAGAACGTCGCCGGGCGCTGGAATCTCGCGCCCAGCTCGTAGTCGCGCCCGCCCGTACCGCCACCCAGCCCCGAGACCTCACCCTCCACGCGCAGCCGCTCGGCCCCGCCGAAAAGATTGCGATGGAGCCAGAAGCCCGTCAGCGTCAGCCCCTCCACGGTAGAGACTTCGGCGCCAAAGCCGATCCGCCGGGGCGGGAAGGCGACGAGGTTGGCCTCGACATCCAGCCGGTCGCCGAAGTCAAGCACCTCGGCTTCGGTCAGGGCGACGGTCGAGAAGACCTGCGTGCGCCGGATCCTGCGGGCCACGTCTTCAAGCTGATCGGGGCTGTAGATCTCGCCGCTGGGAAAGCCGGCGATCGCGCGCAGGCGCTCGGGGCGCACGGCGTCGCTGCCGGTCAGGATCAGGTCACCGAACCGCACCAGCGGCCCCGGGGCGATGTCGATATCGGCTGCGACCTCATTCTGTTCGTGCTGCGCCACGATCGTCTGGTCGCCCACCTCGGCCTTGGCGTGCCCCACTTCTCGCCACGCAAGCACGGCGCTTTGAGCAGCGGCGCGGATCGTGTCGGACTCAGCAGGCTCGCCGACCGTGAAGCCGTCGGGGATCTCGGTGTAGGGGGCAAGTGGCCCCAACTCGGTCTGCGAGAAGGGATAGATGGGGCCGGGCTGCACCTCGACCGTGATCGAGTCGATCGCCTGCAGGCGGGTCAGTGGCGAGAGAGAGGCCGCTTCCTCTCCGTTGACATATATGTGGATCACGGGCCCGTACCGGCCCGTCGCGTACAAGGCACCCACCAGACGGGCGTAATCCGCCCGTGCGGCAGCCAGAAGCTCTGCCGGATCGGTCACGTCCTCGTTCGCGGCGGCGACCAGGAGCGAGGCGTTGCGCAGGTCCTCTTCGAGGTCTTCGTTGCCGCCTCGAACGATGAAGCGCAGATCGTCGTAGGCCCATGCAGGGACCCCGAGCAAAAGAACGACGAGTCCAACCCCGCCGGCCAAGCGTCCCTTCACGTGATCTGCCCCCCGCTTCGCAACGGAGCAAGTGTAGAACGGGCCCTACCCAAGGGCCACCCGCGGCAGATCACGTTTCGCTTTCGCATGGACCTATTGCGTCACCTCGGCCGCCACCTGCGCCCACGTTATCAGCGTGAATACCACCGTCCCCCCCACGACGTTGCCCAGGAACACCGGCACGAAGAAGTTCAGGGACCCCATCAGGCCAAGATCGCCGCTGACCACCAGGTACGCCATCTCGACCGAACCGGCGATGATGTGGGTGAACTCGCCTACGGCGATCAGCCAGGTGAAGGTGACGATGATGAAATACGGCGCGCCCGTCGATGTGGGCAGCATCCAGACCACCGCGGCAATCAGCACGCCCGCAGGCAGCGCCTTGAAGAACCCGACCAGTGGAGGGTGCGTCACCGCGCGTTCGGAGATCGTTTGGAAGGCGTCTTTCAGCTCGGGCGAGAAGGCCGGGGTCAGGTGCATGAAGGCGCCCGCGATGAACGCTCCCACGACGTTGGCGGCGAGCACGATGAACCACAGGCGACCGGTCAGGTAGAAATACTCCCGGCACGGGTGCGACATCAACGGAAGAACGGTGGTTATCGTGTTCTCGGTGAACAGCTGCATCCGGCCCTTGATGACCAGCAGGAAGCCCAGCGAATAGCCAAAGCTCTCGACCAGCCCTCGCCACGGGGCATCCGGAAGGTGGACGTAGAAGATCGCCTCGGCGATGACCGAGAAAGAGATCAGGATGCCGGCGGCCAGCCCAGAAAAGACCAGCGAGGTCTTGGGGCGCGTCATCTCATCCACGCCGTCGCGGCGGATCACCTCGTAGATGAGGCGGGCCGAGAGGCGCGTGGCCTCGTCGACCCATTGCTCTTCTTCGCCCTCGACGTCGGACTGTTCGCGCTTCTGGCGCTTGAGCTCGTGCTCCTTAACGCGCGTTTCGGTGTCGTCCACCATGCCACTTCTTCCCTGGGAAAAGGTCCGACCGGGAACCGCCCCGGGGTCTGTCAGTTCCGGAACAAATTAGAACGGAGCGAAAGATGACCAAGGACCACGGCCCGTCGATCAAGGACGACGAGACGTTCGAGGCGCTACGCGACAAGGGCATGTCGAAAGAGAAGGCCGCCAGGATTTCGAACGCTCAGGCGAACGAGGACATGCACCCGTCGAAAGAGGGCGGCAAGCACCCGCGCTACGAGGACTGGACCAAGGATGACCTTTACAAGCAGGCGAAGAAGGTCGGGATCGAAGGGCGGTCCGAGATGTCCAAGGACGAGTTGATCGACGCCTTGCGCAACCACTGACAGAGCGCTTGCTCTGCCCGCTCGGGCAGTGAGATTCGCCGGCGACTTGCCTTGCCGGAACATTCCGTCCGCACGGTCTTCTGCCGCACGAGGTATGGTGCCTCTATTGATCTGGACCCGATAATTTTCCTCGAAAGAATAACGGCTCAACACGCTCGCCGCACTTGCACGCGACCTAGCGGCACCATGAGCGCACGCTTGTCATTACTCGCAGCTCACCATTTCGTCGTGAGGTCGTGCGCCCGCGAACCGGCTCGCCGGTGCTACGCCGATGTCACCCTCGGGTAAGGGACACGTGAAACATCAAGCGTGCAGCCAATCGAATGGCGCGAATGCTCAACGAAGCCCGATTAGTAATTCACCTTTCTTTTGCACTTCCATGAGAGGTGTTGCGGCAGAAATGCCTCAGGAGCCAACATGTCCGCCGAAAGTCCCGGAAAAGAGAAAACGATAGTGATCCCCGCCGAACTCGATGTGACCGGCGCTGTCGAAGCACATGCCGAACTCGTGTCGAGGCTCGAAGAGGTCGAGTCTTCCGACGAAGCCACTCTTCTCGATCTGAATGACGGCAGGGCAACTCCGCTTGCGGTTCAGCTTGTGGTGAGCGCGACTCGCAGCTTCCCCGCGGATCGCTTCCGACTCGGCTCAAGGGCCGCTGCCGCACTGGCTACCTGCGAAACGTCCGTCAACTGAAACAGTGTCGGCTGTCAAAACGGCCACGACGCTTTGTGCAGCCTTGCCGAAGTCCCATCCACTGCCTGCGACGGAAGGTCGCACCTCGCCCCGACGCCGGACCATTCAAGCTGAAAACTAAAAGAAGATCACGCCCATGCGTATGACGATCAAGACGAGACTTGTTGCTGCCTTCGCAATGCTGATCACCTTGCTCGGCGTGTCGAGCTTCATGGCATTGCACGAAGCGTCGCAACTCCAGGCGCAGTTCGACGAAGTTGCCGACCGTACGGCGGTGCAACTCAACGACAGCCTGTCAATGGAGGCCACCGCCGCGCGGACGATGAGCCTCGTCGAAGGCTATCTGGCGCAGAGCGAGCGGGAAACTGCAGCCCAAATCGCCGGCCAGGTGGACCAGCAAATCGCCACCGTCGCCAGAAAGCTCGAAAGCATCCGCCCCCTGCTGAACACGGGCCTCGCGCACGGACTGCTCGATGATTTCGAGGCGCAGTGGGGCCCGTTCATCGAGGTCGAAGACGAGCTTCGCGAGTTTGGCCTTGCCAACTCGGGTGTCCGTGCCCGTGAAATGTACTATGGCACGAGCGCCCCCGCTTATCTTGAAGCCAACGAGAAGCTCGAAGCGTTGATCTACAGTGTCCGCAGTCGGCTGGCTGTTGATTTCCACCCAGAAGTGACCCGGGTAGCGGCATAATTTCCATTGAGAATTGACCCATGTGAGCCTTCCCCCAGCGCCATGCGCAGCGGGGGACAATGGA
>NZ_JBELKF010000102.1:0-9969 GCF_042089775.1 Palleronia sp. | reverse complement strand
AGACCCCGCGCGGCAGCCAAGCGCAGGAGATCCTGTCGATCACTCCGGGCGAGCCGGTCGAGGAGGGCGAGCGTAGCCCGCTGCCCTTTGACGAGTCGCTTGTTGGAGGGGAGCTGGTGCCGGCGCGCGTGAAGTGGTTCGACCGCGCCAAGGGCTTCGGGTTTGCCAACGTCTTCGGCCTGAGCGATGATGTCTTCGTTCATATCGAGGTCCTGCGCCGGTCCTCTCTCGCGGATCTGCAGCCGGGCGAGGCGATTGCAATCCGCGTGGCCGACGGCGCGCGAGGCAAGCTGGCAACGCAGGTTGGTGTATGGGAAAGCGCGATCAACGAGGCGGACGGGCAAACGGCCTGCGTCGACAAGTACGACTGGCAGCAGGAGGAAGCGGCCGAATAGCCGCTCTCCTGTGCGCCTTTGGCGGCTCGGCCTGGGCCGCCTGTTCCGAGGACGCCGTCGAGCTTCGGGGCGATTGGGGCAAGGCGCGGTTCACGGTCGATGTCGCCGACGATGCGCAGGAGCGTGCCAAGGGCCTGATGTTCGTCGAGGACATGCCGGCGATGGAGGGGATGCTCTTCATCTACGACCGCCCGCAGCCGGCGTCGTTCTGGATGCGCAACACGCTCATCCCCCTCGACATGCTGTTTCTTGACGAGACGGGCACGGTCACGCGGATTCACGAGAATGCCGTGCCGGAGGACGAGACACCGATCCCCGGTGGGGATGCGGTGCTGTCCGTGCTCGAGATCAACGGGGGCATGGCTGCTCGCTTCGGAATCGAGGAGGGTAGCCAGCTGCGTCACCCCGATTTGCCGCAAGATGTTGCGGCCTGGCCCTGCGGCGAAGGCTGATCGGACCTTTTGTGGCAACAGCGTTCGTGGCGGCTTTCAAATCGGCCGCATCGCGGTTAGGGAAGGACACGTCGGGGCGTAGCGCAGCCTGGTAGCGCATCTGCTTTGGGAGCAGAGGGTCGGAGGTTCGAATCCTCTCGCCCCGACCATTTCCACCACATCTTGCGATTGATGCGCGGTTCGCCGCTGTTCCGTGTGTCGCCTGCGTAGTTCTCCCCCGTTCTCCCGCGCCTGTGGATAAATGCGAGTCGCGCGTGGATTCCAAGGATTTCAGACGCTTCCGGGTGGTCGGCAACCCCGGGTTGCTTTGTCGCAAATCGTCAAGAATTTTTTGTTCGGGACAACTCTGACATTGGCGTTGACCGGACCGGCGACACGCGCCAGTTTGTGCCAAGAACCGAACACGCCACCACATTTAGTATTGACCGACGCAGTTCCGACCAACGGGCCGGGCAACCGCGTGTGGTCGGCATCGACGCAGGGCAGAGGACAGGACACATGAAGATCGAGCGCAAGTTCACCAAGGCCGGGCAGGACGCCTATGCGGATCTCGAGTTCACCACGACGGTGAGCGAAATCCGCAATCCCGACGGCTCGATCGTGTTCCGCAATGACAGCGTCGAGGTTCCGGTCAGCTGGAGCCAGGTCGCTTCGGACGTCATCGCCCAGAAGTATTTCCGCAAGGCCGGCATCCCCGAGAAGCTCAAGCGCGTGCGCGAAAAGGGCGTGCCCGAGTTCCTGTGGCGCTCGGCCCCCGATGGTGACTGCGCCCGTGGCGGCGAGACGAGCGCCAAGCAGGTGTTCGACCGTCTTGCCGGTGCCTGGACCTACTGGGGCTGGAAGGGCGGCTATTTCACCACCGAAGAGGACGCCCGCGCCTATTTCGACGAGATGCGCTACATGCTGGCCACCCAGAAGGCCGCGCCGAACAGCCCGCAATGGTTCAACACCGGCCTCCACTGGGCCTACGGGATCGACGGCCCGAGCCAGGGTCACTTCTACGTCGATTGGCAGTCGGGCAAGCTGACCAAGTCGGAAACCGCCTACGAGCATCCCCAGCCCCACGCCTGCTTCATCCAGTCCGTCTCGGACGACCTGGTGAACGATGGCGGCATCATGGACCTGTGGGTCCGCGAGGCGCGTCTGTTCAAGTACGGCTCGGGAACCGGCTCGAACTTCTCGTCCCTGCGCGGCGAGGGCGAGGCCCTGTCCGGCGGCGGCAAATCCTCGGGCCTGATGGGCTTTCTGAAGATCGGCGACCGCGCGGCGGGGGCCATCAAGTCGGGCGGCACCACGCGCCGGGCCGCCAAGATGGTGATCGTCGACGCCGACCACCCCGACATCGAATCCTTCATCAACTGGAAGGTCATCGAAGAGCAGAAGGTCGCCAGCCTCGTCGCCGGCTCAAAGCTGCATAGCCGCGAGCTGAACGGCATCTTCACCGCCATCGCCGAAAACGAGGACCAGGGCGACGCGCGCTACGACGCGAACGCCAACCCCGCCCTCAAGGCCGCGGTAAAATCCGCCAAGAAATCGGCGATCCCCGAGACCTATATCAAGCGCATCCTCGACTATGCGCGGCAGGGCTACACCTCGATCGAGTTCCCGACCTACGACACCGATTGGGACAGCGAGGCCTACAGCTCGGTCTCGGGCCAGAACTCGAACAACTCGATCCGCGTCACCGATGCCTTTCTGAAGGCGGTGAAGGACGACGCCGACTGGGAGCTGATCCGCCGCACCGATGGCGGCGTTGCCAAGACCATCAAGGCCCGCGAGTTGTGGGAGCAGATCGGCCACGCCGCCTGGGCCTGCGCCGATCCCGGCATCCAGTTCCACGACACGGTCAACGCCTGGCACACCTGCCCCGAGGATGGGCCGATCCGCGGCTCGAACCCGTGCTCGGAATACATGTTCCTCGACGACACGGCCTGCAACCTGGCGTCGCTGAACCTGCTGACCTTCTACAAGGACGGCGCGTTCCAGGCCGATGCCTACATGCACGCCGCGCGCCTGTGGACGGTCACGCTCGAGATCAGCGTGATGATGGCGCAATTCCCGTCGAAGGAGATCGCTCAGCGGTCCTACGACTTCCGCACCTTGGGCCTGGGATACGCCAATATCGGCGGCCTGCTGATGACCATGGGCTACGGCTATGACAGTGACGAGGGCAGGGCACTTTGCGGTGCGCTGACCGCGCTGATGACCGGCGTCAGCTACGCCACCTCGGCCGAGATGGCGGGCGAGCTTGGCGCGTTCCCCGGCTACGAGCGCAACGCGCAGCACATGCTGCGGGTCATCCGCAACCACCGCCGCGCGGCGCAGGGGGACTTCGACGGCTACGAGGGGCTGGCGGTCAAGCCGGTGCCGCTCGACGCTGCGAACTGCCCGCAGGAGTGCCTTGTGGAACTGGCGCGGCAATCCTGGGACGAGGCGCTGCGCCTGGGCGAGGCCAACGGCTACCGCAACGCACAGGTCTCGGTCATTGCGCCGACGGGCACCATCGGCCTCGTGATGGATTGCGACACCACCGGGATCGAGCCCGACTTCGCGCTGGTGAAGTTCAAGAAGCTCGCGGGCGGCGGGTACTTCAAGATCATCAACCGTTCGGTGCCCGCCGCGCTCGAAAAGCTGGGCTACCGGTCGAGCGAGATCGAAGAGATCGTCTCCTACGCCGTCGGCCACGGCTCCTTGGGCAACGCGCCCGGGATCAACCACACCTCGCTGATCGGTCACGGTTTCGGTCAGGCCGAGATCGACAAGATCGAAGCTTCGCTCGCCTCGGCCTTCGACATCCGCTTCGTGTTCAACCAGTGGTCCCTGGGCGAAGAGTTCCTGACAAAGACGCTGGGCATCCCCGCGGCGAAGCTGGCGGATCCGACCTTCAACCTGCTCCAGCATCTGGGCTTCAAGAAGGCCGAGATCGAGGCCGCGAACCTTCATGTCTGCGGGACGATGACGCTGGAAGGCGCGCCGCACCTGAAGCCCGAGCATTACAGCGTGTTCGACTGCGCGAACGCCTGCGGCAAGATCGGCAAGCGCTACCTCGGCGTCGACAGCCACATCCACATGATGGCGGCGGCGCAGAGCTTCATCTCGGGCGCGATCTCGAAGACGATCAACATGCCGAACACGGCGACGGTCGAGGATTGCCAGAAGGCCTACGAGCTGTCGTGGTCGCTGGGCACCAAGGCCAACGCGCTCTACCGCGACGGCTCGAAACTGTCGCAGCCGCTGGCCTCTGCATTGATCGAGGATGACGAGGAGGCCGAAGAGACCCTCGCCACCGGGACGCAGCACGAAAAGGCGCAGGTGTTGGCCGAGAAGATCGTCGAGAAGATCGTCTACAAGGAGATCGCCAAGGGCCGCGCGAAAATGCCCGAGCGGCGGCGCGGCTATACGCAGAAGGCGATCGTGGGCGGCCACAAGGTCTATCTGCGCACCGGCGAATATCGCGACGGCAAGCTGGGCGAGATCTTCATCGACATGCACAAGGAAGGTGCTGGCTTCCGGGCGATGATGAACAACTTCGCCATCGCGGTGTCGGTGGGCCTGCAATACGGCGTGCCGCTGGAGGAATTCGTGGACGCCTTCACCTTCACCCGGTTCGAACCGGCAGGGATGGTGCAGGGCAACGAGGCGATCAAGAACGCGACCTCGATCCTCGACTACATCTTCCGCGAGTTGGCGGTCAGCTATCTCGACCGCTCGGACCTCGCCCACGTCAAACCCGAGGGGCAGGCCTTCGACGACCTTGGCCGCGGCGAGGAAGAGGGCAAGCGCAACTTCTCGGACATGCCAGGGTCTGACGGGTCTTCGCCTCTCGACGTGCTGCGCCAGGTCGCCTCGACCGGCTACCTCCGGGGCCGTGCGCCGAAGGAGCTGGTGGTGATGCAGGGCGGCAGATCACAGACCGTCTCGCTGTCCCACTCCGAGGCCGTCGCCGTGCAGACCTACGAGGCGCAGACCGAGGCCGTGCCGCAAGTCGACGAACGCCTGAAGGCCAAGATGCAGGGCTACGAGGGCGATCCTTGCGGCGAATGCGGCAACTACACGCTGGTCCGCAACGGCACCTGCATGAAGTGCAACACCTGCGGCGGCACGTCTGGGTGTAGCTAAGAGATCGAGGGTTGGGGCCGGTGTAGCAGCACCGGCCCCGGCCAGCCTCAAGCTCAACTTGAGGCGAAGCTGACCGGTTCATTCTAGCCGACAAGGAACACGGTTAGAGGACCTGCACAGCGGAGCAACGCGGCGCTACTAACCATCCACAGAAAAGCTCCGACATGGGGGTAACTTGTGGATATCAGGAGCATCACTCGATGGCCAAAAAACGCATCAGTGTTACGAAGGAATCCCGCTCGGGGCTGAACATCGGTTTCAACGTTCCGGGCCGGGGCCACATGCCGCGGCACAAGCTCGTTCCCGAAGTCGAACGGGGGGCACACCCCGGCTACCACGTCCGAACAACCGCGGAAGGCATGAAATTCGTTGCTTCCAACCCGAAAGGGTCAAAGAGCGACAATCTCGGATAGAAGATTCACAGGTCCGGGGCGGGTGCGCTCGCCCCCGGTGCTGGTCGAGCCGCAGGCAAGAACAGTCCGAGCGGTGAACCAATCGAGCTCGACAAGCAAAACCGAAGGGGTCCCGATCGGGGCCCCATTTTTTAGTGCAGGCTGGGCTTGGCGAGCGCCAGTCAGCCGGCGTCCATCTCTGGGTTCAGGCCGGCACGACGACCACCACCGTCTGCCAGCCGATCGACAGGGTCGATCCCTTCAGATTGATCGCCTCGGGCTCGGAGGCAAAGCTGACCTGCCAATCACCCTTGGGCAGCTTGACGGTTGCGTCGTCCCCGCCGTTGATGATGACGATCAGCCGGTCTCCGTCTCCCGCGACGTCCATAACAAGCGGCGCATCGTCGTCGCCCCACATGTCGTCCGTCATTTCGGTGCCGTCAGGGGCGCGCCAGGTCACCTCCGTGTCGCAGGCGAAGGCGGTTTCGAGCAGCAGGGGGTTCTGCTTGCGGACCGTCGCGAGCTGCGCGAGCGTCTCCGTCAGGGACGAGCGCTCCTCGTTGTCCCAGCGGGTCCAGCCGATCTCGTTGTCCTGGCAATAGGCGTTGTTGTTGCCGTCCTGGCTGTTGCCCAACTCGTCGCCGGCCAACATCATCGGAACGCCGCGCGACAGCATCAGCGTCGACAGCATCGCCCGGACGCGCCGCATCCGGCGGGCGATGATGTCGGGGTCTTCGCTCAGCCCCTCGACGCCCATGTTATCGCTGAGGTTGTTGTTGTGGCCGTCGTTGTTGTTCTCGCCGTTCGCTGCGTTGTGCTTGTCGTTGAAGGACACGACGTCCCACAGGGTGAAGCCATCATGCGCGGCGATGAAGTTGACGCTGGAGGTGGCGGGGCGGTTCGAGTGGTCGAACTGAACCGGGCTGCCACAGAGCCGCTCGGCCAGCTTGCCCTTCTGCCCGCCTTCGCGGCGCCAGAAGGCGCGGGTGTCGTCGCGGAACTTGTCGTTCCACTCGCGGAAGGGCCAGGGGAAGCCGCCAACCTGGTAGCCGCCGTCGCCGATGTCCCAGGGTTCGGCAATCAGCTTGACCCGCGACAGGACCGGGTCCTGCCGGATAGCGGCGAAGAAAGAGCCCTCGCGCTCGAACCCCGTCGCCTCGCGGCCCAGCGTCGAGGCAAGGTCGAAGCGGAACCCGTCCACGTGCATCTCTTCGACCCAGTGGCGCAGCGAATCGAGCACCATGCGCAGCACCATCGGATGCGCGACGTTGACCGTGTTGCCGGTGCCGGTCGTGTCATAACAGTGCCGCGGGTCGTCGCCGTGCAGGTAGTAGGACAGGTTGTCGATCCCGCGGAAGGACAGGGTGGGCCCAAGTTCGGACCCTTCGGCGGTATGGTTGTAGACAACGTCGAGGATCACCTCGATCCCGGCCTTGTGGAAGCGGTTGATGGCGCTCTTGATCTCGCCCCACTCGCCCGTTTTCAGATATCTCCGCTCGGGCGCGAAGAAGTTGAGCGTGTTGTAGCCCCAATAATTCGACAGCCCCTTCTCGATCAGGTGGTTGTCCTGAAGGAACGCGTGAACAGGCAGAAGCTCGATCGCGGTGACGCCGATCTTGTGCAGGTGCTCGATCATCGGGTCCGAAGCCAGGCCCGCGAAGGTGCCGCGCATGTCCTCGGGCACGTCGTCACGCAGCATGGTCAGGCCGCGCACGTGGGCTTCGTAGATCACTGTCTCGCGCCAGGGCGTGAAGAGCGCCCGGTCGCTGTCCCAGTCATAGGCAGGATCGGTGACGAAGCACTTGGGCACGTAAGGCGCGCTGTCGCGCTCGTCGAAGGTCAGGTCGTCGCCGGTCGAGACGTCATAACCGAACAGGGCGTCGTTCCAGACGACGGCGCCGGTCAGCTGGCGCGCGTAGGGGTCGATCAGCAGCTTGTTGGGATTGAACCTGTGTCCTTCGCTCGGCGCATAGGGACCGTGAACCCGGTATCCGTAGCGTTGGCCGGGATAGATGCCGGGGAGGTAGCCGTACCAGACGCCGCCCTCCATGTCGGGCAGGTCAAGGCGCGTTTCGTTTCCGGCTTCGTCGAAAAGGCACAGCTCGACCCGCTCGGCATGATCCGAGAAGAGGGCGAAGTTCGTGCCCTCTCCATCAAACTGTGCTCCCATGGCGGAATTGGACGCGGCGCTGCGGTCAAATGAGAGACGGGTCACGTAAGGGCCACCTTGGCGTTGGAGTCACATCGCCACTGAAACGTGGCGGGCGGCCTTTGGTTGCATTGCGGAGATCATTCCCGGTGTGACGAGGATGGTTCCGAGCGGGGTGCGGCGATAGCGCACCGCGTCCGAGGCCGGATCGACGCCGATCGCGCAGGCGAAGGGCACGGTCACCCCCGGTGCCACGATGCAGTTCGACACCAGCGCCCCTTCGGAGACGAAGGCGCCCTCCATGATCACGCTGTCCATGATGCCGAGGCGCGGGGTCGCTCCGGGCGGGCTGGGTAGCGCGAACGGAGGAGAGTCCGACATGAAGTCCAGCGCCGCGGCGCGTAGCGCGTCGAGCGTTCCGACGTCCCGCCAATAGAGCGGCGCGTGCGCACTTGGTGCGTAAGCGAAAGTGCGTCCTTGCGAGACTGCCGCCGGCAGGATATCGTGTCCGAAGTCGAGCGCGCCCGGGTTCTCCAACAAGAGCGTCCTCAGGGCGTCCCAGCGAAAGACATACAGGCCCATGCTGGCGAGCGCGATAGATGGATCGCGCGACCAACTGGGCGGATTGCCGGGCTTTTCCACAAAGCGGACGATGCGGTCGAACGGATCGGTCTCCAGCACGCCGAACGCGCTGGCCGTGTGGCGGGGCACGCAATCGGCCGCCACGGTCACCGCAGCACCAGTCGCGCGGTGCGCGTCGATCATGCGCCGATAGTCCATGCGATAGACGTGGTCCGCCGCAAGGATCAGGACGTCGCGCGGCGCTATGGAATCGATCTCGTCGATCAGCAGCCTGACCGCGTCGGCCGTGCCCCTGGAGCCCTCCGCACGCCCCATCATCTGTGGCGCATGGCGGATCTTCACCGACATCGATTCCTGCCAACGGGTCTTTAGGTGGGTGTGCAGGCTCTTTCCGCGATACTGCGTCGCCACCATCACTTCGGGCACCCCGCCGAGGCGAAGGTTCTCCATCGTGAAGTCGACGATGCGGGTCGTGCCAAGAAACGGTACAGCAGGCTTGCAGATGGTCTGAGTCAGTTCGTGAAGACGCGATCCCTTGCCCCCGGCGAGGAGCACGGGAAGGACGTCGTGCGGCCACGCTGCGCCCGTATTCGACGCACAGCCACGTTTGAACCCAAGATCTCCCACTCGCTACTCCTGAACCGCCAGATCACGCAAAGGAAAGCTTTGCGCGGCCCTGCCGGTTCCCGCATCAAGCGAAACGTGATCGGGGGTATAACCTCACAAGCAGCGGTATCAGAAAGAAAAATGCCCTCGCAGTCCATGCGAGGGCATCGTGCGTAACAACGTGAAGGCGAAGGGTTCTCCCCTAGCTCAAGAAGAACAGGCCGAGGGTCTGGCCCAAGTCATCGCTGTGGTCCTTCCAAAGCAGGCCGTCTTCGGGCAGGTCCGTGGTGGCGATCGAAAGTCGTACCTCGCGATCTCCAGCGCGACGCACCAGGTGACGGGTGGACCCCTCATCCTGCCATTCGGCGGTGCCGTCGAGGAACAGCGCAGGCTCGGCGGTGCGCAGCGAAAGGAGCGTGCGAAGGAGGTCCGCCTTGCGGTCGGACGCCGTGTCTCCGTTTGGCAGGGTTGCCAGGCGGTCCCAATCGGGCGGACGGCGATTGTCCGGGTCCGTCAGTTGCAGAAGCAGCGTCTCTTCGCCTTGATAGATGTCGGGCATCCCGGGCCACAGGCATCGCAGCGCGATCTCGACCAGCGACAGATGCGCCCCGATCCGCAGGACCCGCGCAAGTTCCTGCGGCTGCTGCGCGTCCCAGTCCGCGACAAGAGCGCGGACCCAGGCCTGCATGTTGGCCTCGCGCTCCTCGTTGGGGGCGGTCCAGTAACTGACTTCCTTCCCCTCACGGAGCGCCTTGACCATGTGGTCGGCGGCGCGGTCGGCGGCCTCGGGTTCACCCGCGACCGCAAGTGCCGTCTGGAAGGCGTAGAAGCGGCGGTTCGCGTCGAGCGCGTCGCTGCCCTTCAGGCGACAGGCGCGTCCCCACAAGGCGCTCAACGCGTCGGGTGCATGGCTCAGCCCGGCAATGCGGGCGCGGGCGTCCGCGCTGCGTTTCGTATCATGGCTCGAGCCGATCGTCAGGGCGTGAGGCCAGCGGCGACGCTCGTCCAGCGCGTCCTGTACTTCGGTAGCGGTGGTCGTGGGTCGGTCAGGATCGGCGCCAACCTCGTTCGCGGCAAGATACCGATTGAACCGAAAGCCGGCCGTGTCCTCGTGGGCCTTGGCCAGAAGCGCACCCGTGACCTGCTCCATCCGCGCGGTGAAAGCCTGCGCTTCGTCGGTATCGGCGGCGAGCATCCGATCTACCAGCCAATCAATAGTCTCCCTGTGGCGAATATTCTTGGCCGCGCGGTTGGCGCTCTCGCGCCAGAGCATG
>NZ_JBELKF010000101.1:0-10077 GCF_042089775.1 Palleronia sp. | reverse complement strand
TCTTCGCTGAACCTCGATCTCTTCATCGTCCGTCTCCTCGTTGGAGCGGACTCTATCTCAAACCGGAGGAAGAAACGGGGCTCAGGTCAGTTCGGCCATCCCTCAGGCAGTTGCCGCGAGCACACGCATCCGACGATCCTCTCACGCATCTCGTACACTTCTCGCACGGAACTCTCACTTCGTCCCGCGCAACGTTCTCCTGCGGCACGCCCGGCGATCCGGGGTTCCCGCACGTCGCACCCGCGCCTACTCTTGCTTCCGGGAGGTGCATCATGGTGAAACCCGAGGACCATCTGTCCACCCACGAGGTGACAAACCAACCCGCCCGCGCGGCCCCTCGCGACCCCTTCGCAAGTGATCCGACGCTCGCCAGCCACGCGAAGTTACAAGGCGGCAACGCAGATCAACTGGCCCGCTTCGGCACCGCCCTGTCAGGGGCATGGGACCTCGCCGCCGAAGCCCGGCGCGTCCCGCCCGAGGCTTTGATCTTCGATCGCCACGGGCGCAGGCTGGACGAGGTGCGCTTCCACCCCGCCTATCACGACCTCATGTCGCTGGGCCTCGGCCACGGCTACGCCGCCCTGCCCTGGTCCGGCGCTGCGGGCGGCCATGTGACCCACGCAGCGATGGTCTACCTGATGAGCGGGGTCGAACCCGGCATCTGCTGCCCCATGACGATGACCTATGCCGGCGTTCCCGCCCTCGCCGCCGCGGGATTCGCGGACTGGTCGGCCAAGCTCTCCACCCCCGCCTACGACCGGGCACTCGCCCCGCTATCGGACAAGAGGGCCGCGACGCTGGGCATGGCGATGACCGAAAAGCAGGGCGGCTCGGACGTGCGCGCCAACAGCACCCGCGCCGTCCCCGAAGGCGACCAGTGGCGGTTGACCGGGCACAAGTGGTTCTGCTCGGCCCCCATGTCCGACGGCTTTCTGACGCTGGCGCAGACGGACGCGGGCCTGACCTGCTTCCTCGTTCCGCGCTGGCTCGAGGACGGCTCGCGCAACGCGATCCAGCTGATGCGCCTGAAGGACAAGCTCGGCAACCACGCCAACGCCTCGGCCGAGATCGAGTATCACGGCGCCCTTGCGCATCTGGTCGGCGAACCTGGGCAGGGCGTGAAGGCGATCATCCGGATGGTCCATCACACGCGGCTCGATACCGCCATGGCGCCCGCCGGCCTGATGGGCGCGGCGCTGGCCGAGGCGGTCCACTGGTGCGAGGGGCGCTCGGCTTTCCAGCGCCGGCTGATCGACCAGCCGCTGATGCGCAGCGTCCTGGCCGACCTTTCGCTCGATTGGGAGGGGTCGACAGCCCTTGGCCTGCGCGTCGCGCGAGCGTTCGACGAGGGTGATCCCTTGGGCCGCGTGGCCGTCGCGCTGGCGAAGTTTGTCGCCAACAAGCGGGCGCCCACGGTCATAGCCGAGACGATGGAGGTGCTGGGCGGCATGGGCTACATCGAAGAGACGCCGATGCCCATGCTCTACCGTGAGGCGCCCCTGAACGGCATCTGGGAGGGGTCGGGCAACGTCATCTGCCTCGACATCCTGCGCACCCTCGCCCGCGACGAGGCCGCGCGCGAGGCGCTGCACGCGGCGCTGCAGGAGGCGAAGGGAAACCGCGCCCTTGATACCGCCCTCGCCGCTTTCCAGGACCGCTGGCCCCGTCTGCCTGACGAGGCCGAGGCGCGCTTCTACACCGAACGCCTCGCAGGGCTTCTGACCGCCGCCACCTTGTTCCAGACGGCGCCATCCGCAGTGGCCGAAGGTTATGCAAGCACCCGCCTTGGCGCGGATCGCGGCATGCTGCCGGGCACGGCGACGGGGCTCGACAACGAGGCGCTGATCGCGCGACTGCCACGCTGACGCTTGCGTAAAGCCGGCCGCGTGCCACATCTGGGGAAGCGCACCAACAGAGGGCTTCGGACATGAGCATGAAGAAGATCGCGACCCAGATGGCGCTTGCTTTCGCCGCCGCGAAAGGCGTGCAGGCGTTCAAAAAGGCCGGCGGCCTTGAGGGCGTGCGCCGCAAGCTGTCCGGTCCCAGCGGCGGAACGGCGCGGAGCGGTGGCATCGGCGGCCTGCTCGAGCAGCTCGGCATCGCCGATACCGGCTCGAAAGGGCGCACCGACATCGCGGGTCTGCTGGGCGGGCTTGCCGGTGCGTCGGGCGGTGCTGCCGGGGCGCAGAAGATGCGCGGGCTTCTGGACACCACGCGCGAGACGCCCGAAGACACGCCGGAAGAAGAGCAGGTCTCGGGCCTGATGCTGCGGGCCATGATCCAGGCCGCGCGCGCCGATGGCGAGATCGACGCGGCCGAGCGCACGTCCCTGATGGAGATGATCGGCGACGCCGACGCCGAAGAGATGGCGTTCCTCGAGCGGCAGATGACTGAGCCCGTCGATCCCGAAGCGCTCGCCGCCGACACGCCCAAGGGGCATGAGATCGAGGTCTACACCGCCTCGGTCATCGCGATCGAGCCCGACAACCGCGCCGAGGCCGAGCATCTCGATCGCCTCGCCCGTGCTATGGGGCTGGGTCAGCAGACGGTCAACGACATCCACGAGGCGCAGGGCAAGGCCCCGCTTTACACACTCTGATGCGGTATCTCGTCTACGACGTGTTCACGGACCGGCCCTTCGGCGGCAATCCCCTGGCGATCTTTCCTGACGCGAGCAGCCTCGCGCCCGCATTGATGCAGCCGATCGCGCGCGAGTTCGGGTTCTCGGAAACGATCTTCCTGTTCCCCGAGGACGGCGACGTGCGCGTCCGCATCTTCACGCCGACGCAGGAGATCCCCTTTGCCGGTCACCCCCTGATCGGCTCGCTCGTCGCGCTGCACGACGAGGGCGCACCCGACACGGTTACGATTCACACCGGCGTCGGACCGATTGCGGGATGCGTGGCCGACGGCGTCGCCTCGTTCCGCCGCGAGGCCGAGGTCGAGCTGCTCCACACGCCCGATCCGGCGCTGGTCGCGCGGTGCCTGTCGATCGACCCCGCCGCCATCGCCGAGGTCACGATCGCCTCGGCGGGCCTGCCCTTCGCCCTGACCGAACTTTCCGACCGCGAGACCCTGTCCCGCACGCGCCCCGACCTCGGCGCGTTTCGAGAGGCCTCCGCGCTCTACCCGCTGCCCTTCGACTTCTCGGTCTATGCCTATGTCCGCGAGGGCGAGACGATCCACGCCCGGATGTTCGCCCCGCTCGATGACATCCCAGAGGACCCCGCGACGGGCAGCGCGGCGACGGTGCTTGCGCTCTACCTCGCCAAGGGTGGGTCGCTGAACCTCGAGATCCGGCAGGGCGAGGACATGGCGCGCCCCTCGCTGATCCGGGCCGAAGCTGCGGGTGGCGCGGTGATCATCTCGGGCCGCGCGGTGCGGGTGATGGAGGGGCGGCTGACCGTCTGACGCGAGGGCTGGCGCGGCTGCCGGCAAAGGACTAAGGCGCAGGACATGACCACCGACAGCACCATCCCCCAGGGGGACGACAACCTGCGCGCGACCGGCTTCATGGTGCTGTCCATGGCCTTCTTCGCGACCGAGGATTTCTTCATCAAGCGGGTCACGGCCGAGATGCCGGTGAGCCAGATGCTGTTCCTGATCTGCAGCACCACGGCCGCCATCCTGGCGCTGCTCTGCCTGCGCAAGGGTCTGCCATTGGTAACGCGGGACGTGCTTGGGCCGCAGGTGATGGGGCGCAACTTCTGCGAGGCCTTCGCCACCATCAGCTTCGTCACCGCCCTGTCACTGGTGCCGCTCACGCTCGCCACGGCCATCCAGCAGGCGACGCCTCTTCTGGTGACCGCCGGTGCCGCTATCTGGCTTGGCGAGACGGTGGGCTGGCGTCGCTGGACGGCTGTGGCCATAGGGATGGCCGGGGTACTGCTGATCCTGCGGCCGGGGCTCGAAGGTTTTCAGCCCGAGGCGCTTCTGGTGATCGTCGCCGCCATCGGACTGGCCGCGCGCGACGTGATCTCGCGCCGCATCCCGTCACGGATCGCCACTTTGCAGCTCGCGTTCTGGGCCTATGTCGCGCTGACGATCGGCACCGGGTTGCTCTGGATGATCCGGTCCGCGACGACGATGCCGGGGCTTGCCACGTGGCTCTACCTGGGCGCCGCAACGGCCCTCGGCGTAATCGGCTACCTGTCGCTCACCACCGCGACACGGCTCGGCCACGTCTCGACCGTCATCCCGTTTCGCTACACGCGTCTGGTCTTTGCGCTGATCCTGGGGATGGTTTTCTTGGGCGAACGGCCGGATGCGCTGACCCTCGTCGGAGCGGCCATCGTTGTGGGCAGCGGGCTCTATGCGCTGATGCGCGAGCGGCGGCGTAAGCGGGCCGAAGGCCGCCCGATGCGGCCGCGGGGACGCTCGCTGATGCGCTAGGCCGGCGGCGCGGCTTGAAGCGATAGCCAACTGCGTCACGGTGCGCTAATCGGACAGCGACCGTTACGGAAGGAGGCGCATATGAGCGCGATCATCGACATCGTCGGACGCGAAATCCTGGACAGCCGGGGTAACCCAACCGTCGAAGTGGACGTGGTGCTGGAGGACGGCAGCATGGGCCGGGCCGCGGTGCCCTCCGGCGCCTCCACCGGCCAGCACGAGGCGCACGAGCGGCGCGATGGCGACAAGGGACGCTACCTCGGCAAGGGCGTGCTCGAGGCCGTCGCGGCGATCAATGGCGAGATCGCCGAAGCGCTCCTGGGCATGGACGCGACCGAGCAGGAAGCCATCGATGCCACAATGATCGAGCTTGACGGTACCGCCAACAAGGGCCGCCTGGGCGCCAACGCGATCCTCGGCGTGTCGCTGGCGACTGCCAAGGCCGCGGCCGAGTTCACGATGCAGCCGCTCTTCCGCTATGTCGGCGGCACCTCGGCCCGCACGCTGCCTGTCCCGATGATGAACATCATCAACGGCGGCGAGCACGCGGACAACCCGATCGACATCCAGGAATTCATGATCATGCCGGTCTCGGCCTCGAACATCCGCGAGGCGGTGCGGATGGGTGCCGAAGTGTTCCACACGCTTAAGAAAGAGCTGCCGGCAGCGGGCCTGTCCACCGGCATCGGCGACGAGGGCGGGTTCGCCCCGGACATCAAGTCGACCCGCGATGCGCTCGATTTCATCATGCGATCCGTGGAAAAGGCCGGCTATGCCCCCGGCGAGGACATCATGCTCGCCCTCGATTGCGCCGCGACCGAGTATTACGAGGGCGGCAAGTACGAGATGAAGGGCGAGGGCGCCTCGCTGTCGTCGGAAGAAAATGTCGACTACCTGGAAAAGCTCTGTGCCGACTATCCGATCCTGTCGATCGAGGATGGCTGCTCCGAGGATGACTGGGACGGCTGGAAGATGCTGACCGACCGCCTTGGCGACCGCATCCAACTCGTGGGCGACGACCTCTTCGTGACCAACCCCGAGCGTTTGGCCCAGGGGATCGAGAAGGGCTGCGCCAACTCGATGCTCGTCAAGGTCAACCAGATCGGATCGCTGTCGGAAACCCTGCGTGCCGTGGAAATGGCGCACCGCGCGCGGTTCACCAACGTGATGTCCCACCGTTCGGGCGAGACCGAGGACGCGACCATCGCCGACCTCGCCGTCGCGACGAATTGCGGGCAGATCAAGACCGGCTCGCTGTCGCGCTCGGACCGGCTGGCGAAGTACAACCAGCTGATCCGGATCGAGGAAATGCTCGGCGAAACAGCGGTTTACGCGGGTAAAGCAATCCTGCGCTGACGAAACCGATGGGGCGGCCCGTGGACAGCGGGCCGCCCTGCCCTAGCCTTCCGCAGGTTCCCCGCGAGAAGGCCCACATGCTCGACCCCGATCCCGTTCCCATCGACGAAGGCACCTACGCCGTTCCCGCCGGCAACTTGGCCGTCGTCGTCCATCACCTCGCCTGCACCGCTCCGATTGCCCCCCGCGAGAAGCCCGAGTGGCTGGTTCTGAAGCGCGAAGAGCGGATGTATCCCGACGTCTACCGCAAGCTCTTCCGCATGGTCGGGCGCGACTGGCTCTGGACCTCGCGACTGATGCTCGAGGACGACGCGCTTCTGCGGATCCTGCTCGACCCCGGCGTCGCGATCTACACGCTGCACTCGGATGACGGGCCGATGGGGATGGTGGAACTGAACGTCGGTGACCCGACCTATCCAGAGATCAGCTTTTTCGGCCTCGTTCCGGCCGTCATGGGCAAGGGGGTGGGCGGATGGCTGATGTCGCATGTCCAGCAGCTGCTGTTCAGCGAAGGCGCCGAAAAGATCCGCCTGAACACCTGCACGCTCGACAGTCCGCAGGCGATGCGGTTCTACCTCGGGACCGGGTTCAAGGCGGAACGGCGCGAGGTCCGGGTCTTTCCCGATCCTCGCGTCCTCGGTCTGCTCGACGAGGACGCGGCGTCTTACGTTCCGCGGCTCTGATCAGTCGACGGCTTCGAACTCGGGCAGGTTTCGCAGGGCTTCCTTATCCAGGCGCGTCACGATAGAGATATCGTTGCCGTCCTGGGGCCGCACGAGGCGGATGTCCTGTAGTGGGATCAGGACCGTCTTTTGACCGATGCCGAGGAAGCCGCCCACATCTGTGGTCAGGCCCAGCGTCTGCCCGCCCGGACCGAGCACGACATCCTCGATCTCGCCCACCTCGTTCAGGTCTGCGACCATGGCCTCGAGCGGCGCGGTGTCGTTCCAGATCGAGTCGCTGTAATTCCCTTCGAGCGACAGGATATCCGCGTCCTCGATATCGTCGGCCACGATCACCTCGGCCGGAGACGGTGTGCCCGGCTGCGCGAGGATGCTGGCCGCCTCCTGCGAAAAGGCCGGCCCGGCAGCCGCGAAGGTGGCAAGTGCGACAAAGGATTTGCGAAACATGGTCCGGCCTTTCATTGTGACATAGTCCGGCAGGGCAACCGTCAGCCGCCCCCGAGGTTCCGTGCCGCCCCTTCGATCCGCCCTCACGAGGCTCCAGGACCGCAGACGAGATCATCGCGCTTCTGGACCTCTCGCCCCACCCCGAGGGCGGGCGTTACCGCCAGACCTGGAAGGCCGCGGGCGACGGGCGCGCAGCCGGAACCTGCATCTACTTCCTGCTCCGCGCCGGCGAACGCAGCCATTGGCACCGCGTCGATGCCACCGAAATCTGGCACTACTATGCTGGCGCACCCCTGACCCTCCGGATTGCCGAGACAGAGGCCGGCCCAGCCATACGGCACGTGCTTGGCCCCGACCTGAGCGCGGGGGCACGTCCGCAGGTGGTCGTGCCGAAGGACGCGTGGCAGTCGGCCGAGACGGGCGACTGGACCCTCGTCGGATGCACCGTCAGCCCCGGCTTTCGCTTCGAAGGGTTCGAACTCGCGCCGTCGGATTTCGACATTCCGGACTGACTTACAAGGAACGATTGCCCGCCGCCGCGGCTTTGTCTGGGAAGGTTGCAAGGGGGCGACAGGGCCGGAATGACGACATTTTCCCAACGCTGGGGACCGACCCGCGACGGCGAGCGCTGGCGCGTGGCGACATGGGCGCCGATGCAGGACAACGTACGGCTGAGGCTGGGCAGCGACACGCTCGACATGAAGAAGGACGCCGGCGGGTGGCACGTCGCCGACGTGTCGGCGGCCCTTGGCACCGAGTACGCCTTCGTCGTGAACGGCGAATCCTACCCCGACCCCGCGGCGCGCTGGCAGGCCGGCGACGTCCACGCTGCCTCGCGCCTCTGCGATCCCGCCTCCCTGCCCCGCGCACCGTGGCACGGCCGGGAGTGGGAAGAAGCGGTGGTCCTTGAGATCCACGTCGGCACCTTCACCGCCGAAGGCACGCTGAACGCCGCGGCCGCGCAGCTGGCGGAGATCGCCGCGCTCGGCATTACCGCAGTCGAGCTGATGCCGCTCGGACAGTTCGCCGGCGATCGCGGCTGGGGCTATGACGGGGTGCTGCCCAACGCGCTCCACCCCGCCTATGGTCCGCCCGAAGACATGGCCGCCTTCGTGGACGCCGCCCACGAGGTTGGAATCATGGTGCTGGTGGACGCAGTCTATAATCACTTCGGCCCCGACGGCGCCTATATCCATGCACTTTGCCCCAGCTTCTTTGACGAAGAGCGGCAGACCCCGTGGGGTGCTGCCATCGACTTCACTCGGCCAGAGGTGCGCGCGTTCTTCCTTCAGAATGCCGAGATGTGGATCGCGGGCTATGGCGTGGACGGTTTGCGCCTCGACGCCGTGCACCAGATCGGCCAGCCGGACGAGACGGACTTTCTGACCGAACTTGCCGACCATGTCGCGGGGCTGGACCTTGGCCGCCCGGTCCACCTCGTGACCGAGGATGAACGCAATCTCGCCTCGTACGTCGGTCACGCGACGCTCAGGGCGCAGTGGAACGACGACTACCATCACGCCGTCCACGCCCTGCTGACGGGCGAGGGTCACAGCTATTACGCGCCCTTCGCCGAGGATCCGTTCGGAGATCTGCTGACAGCCTTGCGGGATGGTCAGGTCGATCAGGGCCAGCCGCGCCCCGCCACCGACGAAATGCGTGGAGAGCCGTCCGGACACCTGCCCCCGACCCGGTTCGTCAACGCCAACCAAACGCATGACCAGATCGGCAACAGGGCCATCGGAGAGCGCCTGATCGCCCTTGCCGATCCCGCGGACATGCGGGTGATGCACGGCTTGCTGTGCCTCGCGCCGTTCGTCCCGATGCTCTTCCAGGGAGAAGAGATCGGCGCCCGCGCACCGTTCCAGTTCTTCACCGATTTCCACGGCGATCTCGCCGCCGCTGTCCGCAAGGGCCGGCGCAACGAGTTCCCGGACTTCGCCGATGCGCAGGACGAGATCCCCGACCCGAACGCGCCCAAGACGTTCGAGCGGTCCAAGCCCTACGCCGATCCGCCACCGGACGCCGACGAGTGGCGCCAGTTGACACGCGACTGTCTGCGGCTGCGGCACACAAAGGTCGTGCCCCTGCTGAAAAGCGGCTGGCAAAAGACCGACGTTACACAGGAAGGTGAGCGGAGCCTGCGCGCGACATGGACCTTCGGCATCGGCCGACTTGAAGTGACCTTCGCCGATGGTGGCCCCGCGCCCGTGCTGCGCACCCCCGAAATCCTGACCATCGCAGGCCCCCGCATCGCGCTGCGCGTCGGGCTGGAGGGACACGCATGACTTACGTTGCCAGCTACCGCGTCCAGTTGCGCGAGGGGACGGATTTTGCCGCGATAGAAAAGCGCCTCGACCAGATCGCGGCGCTTGGCGTGAGCCATCTCTACCTGTCGCCGATCCTGACCGCCGCGCCGGGCTCCACCCACGGCTACGACACGACCGATCCGACACAGATCGACCCGTCCCTTGGCGGCCTGCCCGGGTTCGAAAGCCTTGCAGCTGCCGCGCGCGGGCGGGGGCTTTCCCTCATCCTCGACATCGTGCCGAACCACATGGCCTTCGGGCTCGATACACCTTGGCTTCGTGACGTGCTGCGCAAGGGTATGCGCAGCCCACACGCCACGAAATTCGACATCGACTGGCCGCAGGGATACCTGGCGCTGCCCTGGCTTGAACGTCCGTTAGCCGAACTGGTCGAGGCGGGCGAGGTCACGATGGGCAACGGCATCCTGAAGGTCGGCCCCCTGGAGGTCCCGCTGTCGCCGGGCACCGAGGCCGAGTGCAGCCTCGACGACCTCGACGGCCTGCAGGACCGCCAGCACTGGCGCCTGATCCCCTGGCCGCTCGAGCGCGACAGCATCACGCACCGCCGATTCTTCTCGGTAACCGGACTGATCGGCGTGCGCGTCGAGGATTCCGAGGTGTTTGCCGAGACTCACGCGCTGATCTTTGACCTCGTGGATCGTGGCCTCGTCCAGGGGCTGCGGGTCGACCATGTTGACGGGCTCGTAGATCCTGAAGCCTACCTTCGCCGCCTGTCCGACCGGCTGCCCGGCACGGATATCTGGGTCGAAAAGATCCTCGTCACCGGAGAGACGCTTGACGATTGGCCGGTCGCCGGCACCACCGGCTACGAGGCCGCGGCCGTGATCGGCCGCATCCTGACCGACCCGCAGGGACTTGAGGATATCGAC
>NZ_JBELKF010000100.1:0-10096 GCF_042089775.1 Palleronia sp. | reverse complement strand
CCGTGAATCATGCGGGCCGCACAGCCTCAACCTGATTATTGGGTCCTGAGCCTAGCAAGATTCTACAGCACTTCGAACTAAGTGGAAACCACGGTTTCACGGTGATCGCCTTCTACCACAAGTGAAAAAGCTCGATAGCGCCTGCTGCGAACGACCGTTTTTCGTCCCTTGTTGCGATGGCTCCGGCGGGACGAGCATAGAGTTCTACATCGAGCGCGCGATGGCATTCACTGCCCTCGTCGCACCGGGCAGAACGGCAGCTATGAGTTAAGATGGCTCATAGGCGCCTCTCCACTTTGCCGCATCGTCGACCCCGCAATCGCAGAGTGAGAATCGCCCCCTACCTGCGAATTCTCTTGATTGTTGGCACGAACGCGTCGGAGAACTTTGCGCGCGCCCTCGAACGCGCCGGTCGGTCCCAATCCGCGTTTGCGCCGCGGCGTGTGCGGACAAGGCTCTTCAGCAACGTTTCCTTCGGCCGCCGCAATACTTGCGTGAAAACCTTGTACCCTCATGTGAGGCCATATGCCGGGCTCCGCCCGAGCGGCAATTACGAGCACGGCAAGTCGATGTGGGTTGCGATGTGGGTGCGACCACCGCGAAATGAAGAAAGCCGCCATACATTCAACGACTTACTCCAGCATAGTGGCGGAGACGAAGGCTGAGCAACTTCCGGCCTAACAGGTTGATTTATCTCACTATGAGAAGGAAGTCGCAAGCCCCCACCCGCATCCCACCCCTCATAATGGAGTAGGCCGGGGCGAAGCTTCGGTTTCCTCAAGAGAAGGATGTTTCGGACGGACGGACGGACACCCCCAACGCCCCCTAAGGGGGCGGGGTGTCCGTCCGTCCGTCCGAAACTTTTTTTGCCAATTCGTTTTTGTCCGGTCGCCTTCGGAACAATGTCCTGTTCAGGAGGGAGAGGCGCGGTGCCAATCCCGACTAACCTCAAAGCGAAAGCAAAACTATGAACACCACGTCCTCCTTCCATCAATCTACTTCTTTGACGACCATAACCAAAGCTGGCCAGTTCGTCCCAAACATCGACATGCCTTTCGTCGTGAAGAACTTGTTCAAGCCCGGTGAGGTCGCAATGATTGCAGGCGCACCCGGCCTCGGCAAATCGACAATTTCCGCGGCTATCGCCGCGCACGCGGCGCAAGGGCGCGACTTCGGCGGTCTATCCGTCAAAAACGCGGTGGTGATCTATTATGCCGCCGAAGATGCGTATGGCGTTCTTTGCCGCGCGCACCCCTACATGCGCGACCCGGCCTGCGCACATGCTCCCTTCTACGTCGTTCATGGGGCACCGAACCTGCTGGACCCGGAGACACCGGAAAAGGTCACTCGCTTTGTAGCGGCGAAAATGGCCGAGCACCAATGTGAGCAAGCTTTGGTCATCTTCGACACCCTGAACCGATGCATCGGCGAGGCTGATGAGAACTCATCGAGCGCGATGGGAACCGTCGTGGGCAATGCTGGATACATCGCGCGGGTCGCCAACGCGTCAGTCGTGTTCGTCCATCACACGGGCAACGGCAACCCTGACCGTCCGAGAGGATCGTCGGCCTTTCATGGAAACGTGGATTGCCTTTGTCTGCTCAGCAAATCGAACGACGATGCTGCATCAAAGGTCGTTCTGCTCAATGCGATCAAACAAAAGAACGCACAAGCACTCGGGACGCTTCCTTTCAAGCTTCAAAGCCTCGAGGTTGGCATTGACAGCCAGGGATGCCGGGTCACGGTGCCGATGGCGGTCCCGATGGAACCGGGGTCATTCGCGCAGTCAATGAAGGCCGATAACACGAACCATCCGCCGAAACAGAACACGCAAGAGCGTCGAGACGATGTCGAGCGTGTCCTAAATGAACTTGCACAGTCCGAGCCCGGTGCCTTCTTTTCTCCGACTGAGATCGCAGCCAGGTCCGGTTCAGCCTTCAACAAGATCCGTGATTCCGATAGTCTGCGTCGAGCCATCCAAAGGGTTCTGGAGACGCTGGAGAAGGCAGGTCAGGCCGAGCGAGGTGAAAAGGGGTATCGCGTCGCACACAGAACAATCACCGCGAATGCGAGCCACCCCGCAGAGTGACGTATGAAGATGGCGCACCTTCCTCGCTGGAAGGTGCGCCGCCCGCTACAGGTCGTCGGTTGGCAGACTGAAGGCGATCCATTTCCCCTTCAAAATGATCCAGCATCGACGATGCCAACTGTCGCAGGTCGGCAAGGGGGATGGCCGAGAAGTCGTAATCCGCGAGACGGAAGCGAACGCAATGTCGAGAGGAGTGAGCAAGAAGCGTGTCGAGAGACTTATAAAGTTTTTCATCCATTGGCCGTGGTTCCTATGTCCAGTTTTGAAGGCGCACAACGGATAAAATAGTCATTTTATCCCTCCTCCAAAACGGCAAGATATGGCACTGTTCTCGTTTCGGCACTCCGTGAAAACGTTCTCGCCAAAGTGCGAAACGGCAAGCCGCGTTGCGAAAGTGGGGCAAACGGCGGCGCATCTTCGCTACATAACCCGCGCTTCAGCCGCGAGGGAAGTCGTCCGTGCGAGGTTGGGCAGCGACACAGATCAGCAGCATGCAAGTGCCACCGAGCGAGACGCGCGAAAGCGAAAAGGCAGGGCGTGTGAAAGGTTCATCGTGGCACTCCCCGTAGAAGCTTCCCCTGCACAGCGCTTAGAACTTGCCCGCGTGTTTGCCGAGGCCCTTACACAGGGACGGACGAGCTACATCCTCGCTATCCATGACAAGGCCGGAAACGACGCACTCAATCCCCACTTTCATCTCGTGGCATTCGACCGGCACGAAAAGACCGGAGGACGAGGGCGACCACGCAGCGTTCTCGGGATGGCGCGAAAGAACGCGATCGAAATATGGGCGGAGCGTTGGGCCGATATTCACAATCGGAAAATGAGCGAATGGGGCTTCGGGCCTGACTGCGTCATTAGCCACCTCTCATTCGAGAAACGGGGTATCGACCGCATTCCCGAGATACACGAAGGCCCCGCATCCCGCGCAATGGCCATGCGTGAAAACACCAGAACCACCAGCAAGCCGGAATGGAGGCGTATCGACGCGGGGCGAACCCGCGCCAATGCGAACAACGTGATCCGGGAAATCAACCAACTCACCATGGAGCAAAAAAATGACACAGGCAATCGACTGGGAAGCACAGATCGAGGAAATCAGGAAGAAGGCTACAGCCGCCGCCCGCCATTCCGAAAGGACGGTCAGCGGAGTGGCTCAGGCCCTTTCGGAGACGGCGGCCCAGTCCAGAACGCTTGCCAACCTCAGCAAGGGGCAGCAGGAGATCAGCAGCCGCCTTGGCGCACTGGAACAGGCGCTCCGGCTCAAGTCAGCCCGCATCGAGGCCCAGCCGATTCAACAGAGAGGCGACCTCCCAGCGCCGCTCCTGTGCGGCCTGATTGGCCTCCTGTTCGGCGTGATCGTGTCAGGCGTGTTTTTCTGGAACTGATCCTCCTGCGCGACGAGCTCCGGGCGCGGCTTGCGACTCTTGGTGGTCGCCGCCACGCCCTACCGGTGGGTCCGATGGTGGAGGTGGGAATCGAGACGCGAAAAAGGCCGAGGAACCGTCGGGAACGAGCGACCGAAAGATAACTTTCGGCGAGCTGTCAATCATCGGTTGCGAAGCGGATTCACGCCGGGGTAGCCTCGAAAAAAAGAGCGTCGAGGGGAAGCAGTGTCCGATTTCAACAACTTGGTTGCCCGATTTGGTATGGAGGCGCAGAAGCGCCTTTCCTCTATCGTATCGGGTCGGCCCGAAGAACAGCTTCGCGCGCCACTTGAAATACTCGTTCCCGGCATCGCCGAGATTTGCGGACTGCCCGCCGGAGCGATCTTTCTCGTTCCGGAAACGCCGATGCCGGACCTCGCCATACGACCTGACTTTGCCGTGATGCGAAAGCACGGCAAGGCATCCGAGTTGCTTGGCTTCATTGAGATCAAGGCGCCCGGCAAAGGCGCAGACCCGCGACGCTTCACGAACGCCCATGACAAGAAGCAATGGGAGAAGCTGAAGGCCCTCCCGAACCTCATCTACACCGACGGCAACGAATTTTCCGTCTGGCATGATGGCGAGCTTCAGGCCGAAGGTTCGAAGTCCGGCATCGTCAAGCTGTCTGGCGATGTGCATTCGGCTGGTGCCTCCCTCACGGCCCCGCCTGAGCTTCAATCAGCCTTCCACAGCTTCTTGACTTGGACACCGACGGCCCCGCGCAACGCGCGCGAGTTGGCGCGGATGTCAGCGCGCCTGTGCCGGTTGCTGCGCGACGAGGTGATTGAACGGCTCGAAGCCAAGGACAAGAAGTTCGCAGCCATCCGCGCCGACTGGCGGCAAATCCTGTTCCCAGAAGCCGATGACAAGGAGTTTGCGGATGGCTACGCGCAGGCGGTCGTATTCGGCCTGCTGATGGCCCGTGCGCGGGGCGTCAGCCTCACAGAGGGCATCGACCACGCGGCTGGCGAGCTGCGTAGCACCGATAGCTTGATCGGCACCGCACTCGGCTTCTTGACAGCCAATCCCGACACCCTGAGCGTTTCGCTCCGAACCCTGACCCGTGTCTTAGAGGTCGTGGATTGGCCGACAGTTTCCAAGGGTGACGACGATGCCTGGCTCTATTTCTACGAGTTCTTTCTTGAGAACTACGACAACAAGCTGCGCAAGCTCACCGGCTCCTACTACACCCCGCCTGAGGTGGTTCAGGCTATGGTCAGGCTAACCGACGAAGCCCTGCGCGACCCAAAGCGGTTCGGACTTTCCGGCGGACTGCGCGCCGACGAAGTTGTCGTGCTCGATCCCGCTGTTGGCACAGGCACCTACCTTCTCGGCATCCTGCGGCATGTCGTCCAGCGTGTCGAAGCCGACCTTGGCGCAGGTGCCGTTCCGGGTGTCATTGATGCGGTGGCAAAGCGGCTGATCGGGTTCGAGCTCCAGTTTGGCCCATTCGTGGTCGCGCAGCTTCGTCTCATCAGTGAGCTGGTGGAACTGACCGGGCGAAGTGACATCTCGCCACGTCTGTTCGTCACCGACACGCTCAGTGACCCCGACGAATCCCGCACACGCCTACCATCGCTCTTTGCGCCGCTCACCGACAGCTACGAGGAAGCCAACCGCATCAAGGGGCAGGAACCCATCACCGTCGTCATCGGCAACCCGCCCTACAAAGAGAAAGCCAAGGGACGCGGTGGCTGGGTCGAGGAAGGGAGACCCGGCGAGGCTCCGCTGATGAATGCCTGGGGCAAGGACACGCCGCCGGAATGGAACGCCGGCGCGCACCTCAAGCATCTCAAGAACCTCTATGTCTATTTCTGGCGGTGGGCGACATGGAAGGTCTTCGGCGATCCGCCCGCCGAGGGCGAGACGCCGCGTCCTGATCGCAAAGGCATCGTGTGTTTCATCACCGTGGCCGGTTTTCTCAACGGGCCGGGATTCCAGAAGATGCGCGCGGACCTGCGCCGGGACGCTGACGAAATTTGGGTGATCGACGCCACACCCGAGGGCTATCAACCGCCAGTCAATAGCCGGATCTTTCAAGGCGTGCAGCAACCCGTCTGTATCGTCATCGCCGCTCGGAACAGCGACGCCGGAACTCCTGACCCTGCCACCGTGCGATTCCGTCGCCTGCCCACCGAGAATCGCAGGGATAAGTTCGCCGCCCTCGCTGCGATCGGGCTAAACGACGCCGAGTGGGAAATCTGCTCGAACCAGCCCCGTGCGCCTTTCCTGCCCGCCGCCGAAGGTGTCTGGGGGTCTGCCGCGCCCCTTGGCGACATTTTCCTGACCGAGAGTTCAGGCGTCCTATCTGGGCGGACTTGGGTCATTGCCCCCGACGCCGAAAGTCTGCGAAAGCGCTGGCGGCTTATGCGGGACGAGACCGACCTCAAGCGGAAAGAGGTTTTGTTCCACCCGACCATGCGGGGCGGTGAATTGGCCGACCGACATACCAAGAAGGTCGTGCGCGATGGCCTGCCGGGCTACGAGTTCCGCAACTACACGGTAGCGTCGGACACGGGCGAGTCTATTCCGCCCATCCGCTATGCCTTCCGCACCTTGGATCGCCAGTGGATCATTCCCGATAACCGCCTGCTTTTGTCCGCGCGACCAGAGCTTTGGGCGGCGGACAGCGACCAACAGGTATTCCTGACTGCTCTTATGGCTCATTCGCCGACGGCAGGCCCTGCCCTGAGTTTTGCCGGTATTATGCCCGACCAGCATCACTACAAGGGCTCATTCGGTGGAAGGGTGTTCCCGCTATGGGCAACCCGAGATGCCAGCAAACCCAATATCCGTTCGGCCCTATTGAACCGCCTGACACGCGATTTGGGGGCATCTGTGGCCGCGCCCGACCTTCTGGCTTACATCGCCGCCGTGGCGGCCAATCCCGCTTACACAGCCCGCTTTCAAACCGATCTCATTCAACCTGGCCTACGCATCCCACTGACGGCCAGGGCAGACACTTTCTCCGAAGCAGTCGAGATCGGGCGAAAGGTGATCTGGCTTCACACCTATGGCGAACGCTTCGACGATCCCGGCGCGGGTCGCCCGTCAGGGCCACCCCGCGCTCCCGCAGGTCCGACGATGCCAGCCGCCGGGGCAATCCCCACGGAGCCAGCCAAGTTTCCCAACAATCTGCGCTATGACGAAGCCGCGCGACGCCTTCACGTTGGCGAAGGCTTCGTGGAGAACGTGTCGCCCGAGGTGCGCGCATATGAGGTTTCCGGCAAGAACGTCATAGACCAGTGGTTCAGCTACCGGCGTCTTGATCGCAGCCGCCCGATGATCGGCGACCGCCGCCCGCCGTCGCCGCTGGACAAGGTTCAGCCGGATAGTTGGCCGTCGATCTATACAGAGGACTTGTTGAACCTGCTTCACGTCCTGACCTTGCTGACGCAGTTGGAGCCAGAACAATCCAAGCTGCTCGACAAGGTCTGTTCCGGCCCGCTGATCGACGCGGAAATCCTGCGGGCGCAAGGCGTGTTCGACGACGCCAGCGCCGCGACGAGCCGTCCCGGCGACGACCGGCAGGACGAGATGGTTTTCTAATCTTCCTCCGCGAAAATCTGGATCGTGCGGCGATTCACTTCCGCCGTGCGCATCTCTGGGTCCGCATACAACTCTACCTCGCCCATCGCCCACATTCCCCACTGTTCAAGCAGCTTGTGGCGCTCGTGGATCAGCATGGCGCGATTGTAGGCTTGGACGGTCTTTGATCCGACGGCGTGGGCAAGCACCATTTCGGCCACGTCATCAGGAGCGGCGGCATCCTCGCGTGCCCACGTTCGGAACGCGGCTCGCATACCATGAACCGTAACCCCCGGCACGTGTGCTTGAAGCAGCTTTCGCATCGTGTTGTCCGAAATCGGCTTCTTGGGATTGCTGGGCGAAGGGAAGACGAGCGGACTCGCCTTGGTTCTGTGTTCTCGCGCCGCCAGCAGCACCTCGCGGGCGTGGGTCGTGATCGGAACAACGAACTCGTTGCGGGTTTTCATCAACTCCGCCGGGATGGTCCATTCAGTGAGAAGTTCGTTGAACTGGTCCCAGCAAGCGTTCCGCACTGAACCTGAACGCAGGGCGGTGAGAATGGTGAAACGAAGCGCCAGCGCACCGACAACGGTTTGTCGGGCCAGCTTCTCCATCAACTCGGGCAGGTCGTGATAGTCCATCGCTGAAAAATGCTGTGTCTTCTGTCGCTGCGGGCGCATCGAACTGAGCATTCCGGTGGCGGGGTTCCCCGTTGTCCGGTATCCACGACCGCAGGCGAAATCGAAGACGACGGAAATCCGTTGAAGCACCCGGCGCGCGGTCTCTGGTTTCGTCGTCCAGATCGGATCAATGACCGCTTCGATGTCGTCCTGATGAATCTCGGAGATGGTCAGCCCGCCCAGTGTCGGGAAGGCGTAAGTTTCAAGCGTCCGAAGCCACTGCGCGATGTGCTTACCGTTGTTCTTGTTGTCCTTGAACTTCCGCTCATGAACAATCTTGGCAAGCTCCTCGAAGGTCGTTGCCTTGCCCTCATCCTCGCGCGTCCGAACCTTCGGGTTGCCGCCGCTGCGCGCAATACGGCGAAGCTCGAAAGCTTTCTCCCGCGCTTCTGCCAGCGTCACCAGATTTGCCGATCCGAGTCCGAAGTCCCGTCTGCGTCCGCGAACGACCGTTCGCAGTATCCACCGCCGTGCTCCGGACGGATCAACATGCAGGTATAGACCGCCGCCATCGGCGTGCCGACCCGGGCCCGCTTTCCTCACAAGTGCGACGTTCAGCTTTTTCTCGACGTGTGGCCCAGACTTCACCCGCCGCCCTGATTCTGTGATAGAAGAACCATCCATATCTCGACCCTCATTCTATCCCACATCTTCTGCGGGAGGTTAGGGGCCAGATGTTGATGAGAACCTGTCAAGAACCAGTAAATGTGGGCTCATTTAGCGCCCAATCCGGCCGAAGCCGGGAAAACTGGCGGAGACGAAGGGATTCGAACCCTCGAGACGGTTTCCCGCCTACTCCCTTAGCAGGGGAGCGCCTTCGACCACTCGGCCACGTCTCCGCCGACGGGTATAGCGGCGCAAACCACGGAATTACAAGGCGAAATTCGACTCATTCGACAGAATGTCGGATGACGCCCCAACCCCTTGAAATGGCGCTGAAAGGCCGAGGATTACGACGGTTATGGGCAAGATTTGGTCATCGCCCTAAGGGAATAATTTTTGCGAGGGCCACGACGCACAGGCGAGTCCGTGTCCGGGTCCTGAGCCCCCAGACGCGAGGGCGCGCTGGCAGTTCGCTGTTTCGCGGCCGCGCGTTTCCGCCCCTCCCGCGCCGAACCGATCTCCTCCGGGCAACGGAGGATCGAAGATGAGCGTCGAACAGCGAGAAGCGAAGACATGTGGCCGCGGGCGCTCGCCCGACAATCGCCAAACAAGCCTTCATGAGCCGTCGGGCGCATCAGCGACCGGGCTCCAGGGACGGCCATCAGAGGCCGCGCACTCGGCCAGCGATTTTGGATCCCAGCTGCTCCGTGACACGTCCACACACGCGGCCAGAGAAGATTCTGAATTATGCTCACGCTTCGAACCGGTGCCGGCTTCCTTGCTGGGCCCAGCGAAGCGCAGCGCCAGCCAGACCCGCATTCTCGCCCTCGCGCTTCAGAGAACCCAATTCCCGAGCTTCATCAAGAAGAGCCTGGAAAGCCGTTGGAAGGTTGGGCCAGACGTAGTTCGGGACATCCTGCGCGACTCCGGGGTCAATCCAGGTCCAGAAGCGGGCCTTCGCATTCCCATAACAGACGCTCTCCTGTGCGAGGGATTTTCCGAGCCGCACACGGTTTGGATCTCCGCGTCAGCGGGATGCCGGAAAATCCTGTCTGCTGATCTGCTGACACTTGAAGGCTGGATCGCGCGAAACCGAAAAATGAGCGGCGCGACAGGTCCAAGTATTACCGCGACCATTCGAAAGGTCGCCTCGCCTCCGTCCAGATCGGGAAGCAACACCATTTCCGTCCGACACTCGAAGAGGCCCTGGAATGGCACGCGGCCGGTGCGGAGTCGTCATGACACCAGTGAAATTTCTTCTTCCGAATACCAGAAAGCCGGTCCTCGGAACGATGGCATGGCCGCCCCGGCCACCGATTTTGACGCTCACATCCTGTTGGTCGGTTCAAGGCACCGACACCCTGTTTGCGTCAAACTGGCCCTCCAGCCCCAATTTGGCTGCAACCGGGTCGATTTGCGGCGGCTCCTTGCGGTGAGCCTGCGCCCGCATCTTCCTGAATCATCTTACAAATTTGGAGACTTTACGATGCTTGACGCACTCGAAATGACGAACACTGCTCAACTCACACCGGACTTTCTCGAAGAGAGCTTGGCAGCCGGACACTACGACGGGACATGGCGCAAGGGAACACGGCCTCGCAAGCGCACGGCTATTCGCACGGCCAGGAAGGTCTTTGGATGCTCTGGTTACTTCGGTTCCGACCAAGAAATTCCGACCTCCCGCTTGGAGCTCGAGTTCTTCGCCGCCCGTCACCGTAGGCTCTGGACTCATAACCAGAAGATGACGGTAGCGGCGAGGGCGATGGCCG
>NZ_JBELKF010000099.1:0-10226 GCF_042089775.1 Palleronia sp. | reverse complement strand
TACAAATCACTCATATCGCCCCCTCTTGTTCGAGGGCCGTGAATCATGCGGGCCGAAAAGCCTCAACCTGATTAATGGGTCCTGAGCCTATGGCGACGGCGGCTGAAACTTCATTGGTACGATTTCCTATCCAAGCGAAGTACATTCCATTAAACATCGCGGAAAGACAGTGACTTTTAATCCAATGGACCGAGGTGACCGAGATGTCGGACGAGGGCCTGCTGATCGGAGCCGCGGTCGGAAGCGGAATCGCGGCGCAGACTGCCGAAATCGGCGGCGCGGATCTTCTTCTGGCAGTGAACGCGGGCCGCATGCGCAACATGGGGGCCCCGTCGATTGCGAGCATGCTTCCCTGTCATTCCGCGACCGCCATGACCGACGCGTTTGCCGCACGTGAAATCTTGCCCCGTGTCTCCATCCCGGTGCTTCTGGGAATCAACTGCTGGGACGTTGAAGCCGATCCGGGTCCGGTCATTGAGCGGATCTCGGAACAGGGCTTCGCGGGCGCGGTGAATTTTCCAAATTCTGCACTCATGCCTCGCGCGATGCGTCAGCTCTTGGACCGCGCGGGGCGTGGCGCGCGGTGCGAGATCGATATGCTCGCTCGGGTTCAGGCGGCCGGGCACGTGGCGTTGTTCTATTGTGGGACCAAGAACCATGCGCGCGCAGCGGCCGAGGCCGGGATCGACATGATCCTGCTGAACTTCGGTTGGAACGCGGGCGGTTCAATCGGTCACGCCCGCCGCGCTTCGATCGAAGAGGTCGGATTGATTGCGCGGGACTACGCTGCGCTGATCCGGCGGATCCATCCACGCACCCGGATCCTGCTGGAAGGCGGCCCGGTGGTATCGGCAGAGGACCTTGGCCACGTCGCCAGCATAGCCTCTCTGGATGGATATGTGGGCGGGTCCACCCTTGACCGAATGCCTTACGAAGAGTCGGTCACCAATCGGATTGCGGGGTATCGGCAGGCTGGCTTGCGAAGGATCAGCCTGACACGACGACAGGAGAAGATCCTTCGCTGGGGCGCCCGTACCGGGCTGATTGGGCGGTCAAAGCCGATGATAGCGTGCCTTGAACACCTCGAGGCGCTGTCGGGAAAGGCGCGTTCGATTGCGGTCACGGTGGAAGAAGGGACGCCGCTGGGGCCGGTGCTGTCGGCGCTTGACCCCGCGGGACGCCATGCGCCGCAGGTCGACGCTGCAGGGGACTCGGGCACTCAGGTCTCGCGCCGCCTGTTCGGTCGCGACGACGCGGAAGGGTATGCGGGGGGGCTTTTGACGGCACCCGGCGGAGAGACGGTGGTCCTGCGTGACATCCACAGGTCGTTGCCATCGCTCCAGCGCCGGCTGGCGCGAAGCTTGTCGAACGGGGCGCTCGTCACGTCGCGAAGACGCCGCCGGATGAGGGTGACCGCGCGGATCCTCTTCGTCTTCGAGCGTGTGGCGGACGAACCTGCTCTCCCGTCAGATCTGCACCCCGACCTGAAGGGGTACCTTTCGGGGTGGGTGGTGCGGATACCTCCGTTGCGGCAGCGGATCGAAGATCTGCCCGCCGTCATGGCCGCGGTCGCGGCGAAGGCCGGGCTGACGGACGATGATCTGCCTTCGCTGAGCGCCGGGGCGATGCAGCGCCTGCGCCGACACGCCTGGCCGGGAAACGAGGCCGAGCTTGAGCGCGTGATCGGTCGGCTGGCGGCACGCAACAGCGAGTACAACGTCAGCGTGACCGAGGTCGACGGGCTTCTTGATGCCGAAGAAGTAGGCGAGAACAACGCCGAGAGGTCCTCGGAACTCGAAAGGCGCCAGATCGTCGAGGCGCTCTGGCGCAACGATTTCCATCGGGGCCGAACGGCGGAAGCGCTGCACGTCTCGCGCAAGACGCTCTATAACAAGATGGCGCGGTTAGGGCTCAACGACTGATTTCCACGGGGGGAAGAAGACTTGCCGCGAGGCCGTGCTGCGCTTCATTCCGCGCGCGCAGACCGATTAGCGGTAGCCCATCCGCCTGTGCCGCGACCGCGCGTTCAAGAGCAATGCGCCGCTCGAGACCGACCGATCCGTTCCTGAACTCGGGCACGGGCGGCACGACGAGTAGCGCGGCGGGGCGTACCGACAGCGCCTCGGCAACGTCTCTCTCGGCCGACACGGTGGCGATGATCGACAGGCCAGCTTCGCCCAATCCGGAAAGCACGCGCATCTCTCGCGCATGGTCGAGATCCACCTCTGCAAGATAGCGCCTAAACTCCTGCTCGTGCTGACCGACGCTTGGGAAGTTGCAGACCCACTCGCTGCCGCGCGCGATCTGGCGCGCGAGTCGAGCGGGCACAATGTTCGGGTCGGCCAGGAACATGCCAAGGCCAGACGGTCGGACGTCCCCGATTTGCGCCGCGATGTCCTGTGCCCCGCTCGAATTGGGCAGCAGAAGCGCCACGACCGCGGGCATGTTCGTCGTGGAGAGCCCGACGCGCGCGGTGACGAGTCCATCCGGCCATTTGCGCGCCCTTCCCTCGGTGGAGCGCAGGGGCCATTTGGAGAAACTACGCATGTTGCCTCGAATTTACCCAAACTTACCCAATCCTGTCCTCCCGACCCGTTGAGCGCCACCCGTGCGGGTGTGACTGTAGCTTAGCCGCCGATGAGGCCTGCGATGGCATCACACGGCGAGGGAGGAGACTACGGGACAGTTCCCGGGACCGAGGGACCCACCTGCGGCGCGGAATCCCGCGTCGTCGGAAAGGCTCAGCTTCGCCCGGAGCGACTGAGGGAGGACATATACGTGCATCTCTACTCGATCAGAATGTTGCGCCGTCAATGATCGAAACGTTATTCGACATCAACTGGCGGCTATTCGTCATCGTCACGCTGAACGGACTGACCCTTGCGTCGCTGTATTTCATCGTTGCCAGCGGCTTTTCCCTGATTTTCGGCCTGATGCGCGTGGTGAACATGGCGCACGGCTCGCTCTACCTGCTTGGCGCCTATGTCGGCTTCGAGATCTCCGGGGCGACCGGAAACTGGCTGCTGGGAATCCTTGCGGCGGGAGTCGCCGTCGCGGTGGCAGGCGCGGCACTCCAGGTTTCGATCCTGTCATGGATGCAGGGACAGGACTTGCGACAGGCGTTGGCGACCATCGGTGTTTCCATCGTGGCCGCCGACCTGATGCTCGCGCAATGGGGCGGGTCGGCGTACCAGATCGCGCTGCCCGGCGCGATGTCGTCCTTCGTGCCCGTCCCGATTGCCGGACGCTACGCGATGGCACGGCTGATGCTCATCGGGTTCGCGCTGCTGATCGGTATCGGCCTGTGGCTGATGCTGAACCGCACACGTCTTGGGATCGTGATCCGTGCAGGCGTGGACGACCGGAGCATGCTTGAGGCGATGGGCGTCAACGTGCCGCTCGTCTTCGTGGGCGTCTTTGCAATTGGTGCAAGCCTTGCCGGGATGGCAGGGGTGATCGGCGGCTCGGTGCTATCGGTGTCACCGGGCGAGGACGCGCGTTACCTGTTGTCTTCGCTGATCGTGGTGATCGTGGGCGGCATGGGGTCGATCCCTGGCGCTGCGATCGGCGCATTGCTTGTCGCCATGGCCGAGACCTACGGGCTGGCCTACACGCCGACCTACGGCATCGTCTACACCTTCGCGATCATGGTCGCGGTGCTCGCCGTTCGGCCGCAGGGCCTGCTGGGGAGGGCCGCGTGATGCGCCGTATCATTCCCCTCGCCGTGCTCGCGCTGGTCCTGGTCTATCCTTTCGTCGTCAACAGCTTCTGGCTGGTGCAGATCGGCGGGCGGACCCTTGGCTTCGGGACCATCGTCCTCAGCCTCGTCTTCCTCACCGCCTATACTGGCATGCTGAGCCTTGCGCAGATGACCGTGGCGGGGATCGGCGGCTATGCCACCGCATACTTCACCGCACCCACCGGCGGTGTTGGCGTGCTGCTGCCCTGGCCGCTGTCGCTGCTTTTGGCGCTTGGACTCGCCACGCTCGCGGGGCTGCTGATCGGCCTCGTCGCGGTGCGGACCCGTGGGATCTACACGCTGATGATCACGCTCGCAGTCGCGATGGCGTTCTACTACCTGACGCTGCAGAACTACGACATCTTCAACGGCTTCACGGGCTTCAACAACGCCGATCCGCCGGTGATCCTTGGCCTCGACCTGGGCGCTCCGCTGCCGTTCTTCTACCTCAGCGCCATCCTGGCCGCGCTTTGCTATGCAGGCGTGCGGCACATCGTGCGGACGCCGTTCGGTCTCGCGCTCCAGGCGCTGCGGGACGAGCCCGACCGGGTCCGGGCGCTTGGCTACAACGTGCCGCTTCTTCGGGTGCTGGCCTTCGGACTGGCGGGGTTCATCGCCGGGATCGGAGGGATTCTGAACCTTTGGCTCAACGCCTCGATCTCGCCCGGTTCGGTCGCGCTGAACCCGGTGATCGACGTGCTGATGGCCGGGGTGCTGGGCGGGATCGGGCACCCGGCAGGGGCCTATGTCGGCGCCTTCGTGTTCACCGTCGTCGACAATTTCGCCATCGATTTCATCGCCCGCGAGCGGTTCAACACGCTGATCGGCCTGATCTTTCTGGCCATCGTGCTGTTCTCGCCCGACGGGCTGACCGGACTTGTTCGCCGCGTCTCGACGCGGTGGGCCGGAGCGGGGCGCCGCGACAAGGGCGCGACCCGCGAGACGAAAGATATCGGTAAATGAGGAGGTATCCCGATATGACGATCCAACGCATGACACTTGGTGCGACCGCAGCCATCGTCGCGCTCATGGGCTCGACCGCGCTGGCCCAGGACGCCGAGACCATCACCATCGGCGGGCTCGCCACGCTCGAAGGACCCTTTGCCGAACCCGGCGAGGACGGCTTGCGCGGCGTGGAGCTCGCGATCCAAGAATTCGGCGGCGAGATCGCCGGCCATCCGATCGAGTTCATCACCGCATCCTCGGACGGCAATCCCGACGTGGCGCTCGAATCCGCCCGTCGCCTCGTCGAACAGGACGGCGCCGACATCCTTGTCGGCCCGCTCTCGGGGTCCGAAGGCATCCGCATCGCGCAATACGCCAAGGAACAGCCCGGCACGACCTTCCTGAACGGCGGCTCGGCGGCCATCGAGACGACGCTGGTCGACCCGGCCGAGAACTTCTTCCGCTTCAACACCGAAGGCGCGCAGTGGACCGCTCCATTGGGCAAATACGTCGCCGAGGAGCGCGGCTGGGACAACATCATCATCGTGTCCGAGGACTATTCGTTCCCCTACGCTCAGATCTTCGGCTTCATGGCCACCTATTGCGAAGCCGGCGGCACGGTCGAAGAGAAGTACTTCACGCCCGTGGGCAACAATGACTACTCGTCGGTCATCGCGCAGTTGCCGATCGAGGCTGGCGAGGTCGACGGCATGTATGTCGTGCTTGGTGGCTCGGATGCAGTGAACTTCCTGTCGCAGTACGCGCAGATGGGGGGTCAGCTTCCCATCGTCGGCGGCACCAACGTGACCGACCAGACGGTGCTGACCACGCAAGGTCCGGCGCGCGAACTTCTGCCCGGCATCCTGTCGTCGGGGCCAGTATCGGACAACGCGGACCTTGAGGCGTGGCAGGAATTCGTCACGCTCTACCAGGACTACTACGGCGACGAGGGCCTGCCGTCGCCGTCGCTCTTCGCGTCGAACTACTACACCAACACCAAGGCCGCACTTCTGGCCCTGCAGGAGGTCGAGGGCGATCTGTCTGGCGACCACGAAGCGTTCAACGAGGCGCTGAGCAACCTCGAGTTCACCAGCCCGACCGGCACGGTGAGCCTGAACGAGAACCGGCAGGCCACCGCCGCGATCTACATCAACGAGGTGGTCAAGCAGGACGACGGTTCGCTGGCCCTCGAACCGATCGAGCGGATCGAGGACGTGGACCAGTACCTGGGGCTCGAGCGCGAGGCCTACATGGATCTGGGCCTGCCGTCCCGCGAAAATCCGTCCTGCCCGTCGTGATGCAGGCGGTTGCCGATAAACAGGCGGAGGCCCTCGTCGTCGAGGGCCTCACGCGCCGGTTCGGTGCGCTTGTCGCGGTGGATGACGTGAACCTGCGCGTCGCACATGGTGAACGGCGTGCCGTGTTGGGCGCGAATGGAGCGGGGAAGACGACGCTGTTCAACATGATCGCCGGGGACCTGCCGCCCAGCGAAGGGCGCATCCGGCTTGCGGGCGAAGATATCACGGCGCTTTCGCCGCAGAAGCGCGTGTTGAAGGGCGTTCGCCGGACCTACCAGAAGTCGCTCGTCTTCGGCGGCCTCAGCGTCCGCGACAACCTCTACATCGCGATCCGCGGTGCCACCGGTCCAAGACTGGCGATCTGGAAGCGCGCCGAAGCGCAACCCGACCGGGCCGAGACCGACGCGGTGGCCGAGCGCGTCGGCCTGACCGACCGCCTCGACGTCATGGCGAGCGACCTCAGCCACGGTGAGCAACGACAGCTTGAACTGGGAATGGCGCTGGCGCATCCACCGAAGCTTCTGCTTCTGGACGAACCCGCCGCCGGCCTTTCCACCCGCGAACGCGAGTCGCTGGTGGACATGCTGGCCAACCTGCCGCGCGACCTGACGCTTATCCTGATCGAGCATGACCTCGATATCGCGCTGAAGGCGGTGGATTACGTCAGCGTCATGCATAACGGCCGCCTGCTGGCGGAAGGCACGCCGGCCGAGATTTCGGCCAATCAGGACATTCAGGACATCTACATGGGCCGCCATGGCAAATGATCGCCTTCTCCAGGTCGAGGACCTGCACGTCTATTACGGCGCCAGCCATGTCCTGCATGGCGTGACGCTGGAGGCAGGGGCCGAGCCCCTGTCCATCGTGGGCCGCAACGGCATGGGCAAGACGACGCTCTGCCAGGCGATCATGGGCCTTGTGCCCTCGGCGCGCGGCACGGTCCGTCTGGGCGGAGAACGCATCAGCGGCCGCCGCGCCTACAAGGTAGCGCGCGCCGGAGTCGGCTATGTTCCCCAAGGCCGCCGCGTGTTTCCGTCGCTTACCGTGGACGAACACCTGCGCCTGGCCGGCAAGCCAGACGGCGAGTGGACAATCGAGCGCATCTACGAAACCTTTCCCCGCCTTGCGGAGCGTCGGAAGAACGGCGGCGGCGCGCTGTCGGGCGGCGAACAGCAGATGCTCGCGATCTCGCGCGCGCTGCTGCTGAACCCGCGGCTTCTGGTGATGGACGAACCGACCGAGGGGCTGGCCCCGGTGATCGTCGATCACGTGGTCGAAGTCCTGCGCGAGATCGCGCGATCGGGCGTCGGGCTCCTGCTGGTCGAGCAGAACCTGACCGTCGCGACCGAGGTGTCGGACCGGATCATGGTGATGATGAACGGCGAGATCGCGCTCGAGACGAACGCGGATGCGCTGCTGAACGACCGCGCGCTGCGCAACCGCTACCTCGGCGTCAGCGCCGAAGCCTGAGAAGGGGCACCCATGGAGAAGCGCATCTACCTCGCCGGCACATGCGACACGAAACTGTCCGAGCTCGACTACGTCCGAAAGCGCATCGTGGCCACAGGGGCGCGGGTTGCGCTGGTCGACCTGTCGACCTCCGACACCGCGGTCGACGGCGCCGACATCGCCGCACGCGAGGTCGCGTCGCATCACCCGGAGGGCGCCGATGGAGTCTTCACCGGCGACCGGGGCAGCGCGGTGGCGGCGATGGCGGTTGCCTTTGAGCGGTTCACGTTGGCCCGTGAAGACTTGGCGGGGATGATTGGCCTTGGCGGATCGGGAGGGACCGCGCTGATCACGCCGGCCATGCGCGCGCTCGACGTGGGCGTGCCCAAGATCATGGTCTCGACCGTCGCGTCGGGAAACGTCGCTCCCTATGTCGGGCCGTCCGACGTGACGATGATGTATTCTGTCACGGATGTGGCCGGCTTGAACCGTATCTCGCGCCGGGTGCTGGCGAACGCGGCCGGCGCCATCGCGGGCATGGCGCAGGTCGAATTGCCCGAGGTTGAGACGCGCCCCGCCCTCGCGCTGAGCATGTTCGGCGTGACCACGCCTTGCGTGAACCAGGTGGTCGAGCGGCTTGGGGGGGCTTACGACTGCCTCGTGTTCCACGCCACGGGCACCGGCGGACAGTCGATGGAGAAGCTTGTCGATTCCGGCCTCATCGAGGGCGTGATCGACACGACCACGACCGAAATCTGCGACCTGCTGTTCGGCGGCGTATTCGCCGCGACCGAGGACCGGCTAGGCGCGATCGCGCGGACGCGGGTGCCCTATGTCGGTTCGGTCGGCGCGGTCGATATGGTGAATTTCGGTGCGCCGGACACGGTGCCGGAGAAGTTCTCACAACGGCTCTTCTACGAGCACAACCCGCAGGTCACCCTCATGCGCACCACACCCGAGGAAAACGCCGAGATCGGTCGCTGGCTGGGGCAAAAGCTGAACGCCTGCGAGGGGTTCGTGAAATTCCTGCTGCCCGAAGGCGGCGTTTCGGCCCTCGATGCGCCCGGTGCGACGTTCCACGATCCCGCGGCGCGGACCGCGCTCTTCGACGCGCTGGAGGCCACGGTCGATCAGACTGACAAGCGCCGCCTGATCCGTATTCCAAGTCACATAAACGATCCCGATTTCGCCGACGCCCTCGTCGCGGCCTTTCGGGACATCAGCTCAGGAGGACAGTGATGCCCCGTATCCCCCGCGAGGACATCCTCGCAAAGTTCCGCAACATGATCGCCGAGGGGCGCCCCATCGTCGGCGGAGGCGCCGGAACCGGCCTCTCCGCCAAGTGCGAGGAGGCAGGCGGAATCGACCTGATCGTGATCTACAATTCCGGCCGCTACCGCATGGCCGGGCGCGGATCGCTTGCCGGGCTGCTGGCCTATGGCAACGCCAACGAGATCGTCATGGACATGGCCCGCGAGGTCTTGCCGGTGGTTCAGTCGACGCCGGTGATCGCGGGCGTGAACGGCACCGATCCATTCTGCAACTTCGACTGGTTTCTCGACCAGGTGAAGGCGGTCGGCTTCTCGGGCATCCAGAACTTCCCCACCGTGGGCCTGATCGACGGCACCTTCCGTGCCAACCTCGAAGAGACTGGCATGGGGTACGGCCTTGAGGTGGAAGTGGTCGCCCGGGCTCGGTCGAAGGACCTGCTGACGACCCCGTATGTTTTCCGGTCCTCTGACGCCGAGGACATGACAAAGGCCGGCGCTGACGTCATCGTTGCCCATATGGGCCTGACCACTGGCGGGGCCATCGGGGCCGAAACGGCGCTGACTCTCGAGGACTGCGTGGAAGAAATCAACGCGATCTCCGACGCCGCTCGCACTGTGCGCGACGATGCGATTGTGATCTGCCATGGTGGCCCCATCGCAATGCCCGAGGACGCTGCATTCATCCTGGACAACTGCCCCGACTGCCGGGGCTTCTACGGCGCAAGCTCGATGGAACGACTGCCAACTGAGACAGCGCTGATCGCTCAGACGCGCGAGTTCAAGGCGCTCAAACGCAGCGCAGCCAGCTAAGGGAGGACGACATGGCGAAGGTATATATCAGCGACATCATCGAAGCGCCCGTCGACAAGGTTTGGGCTTTGGCCCGAGACTTTAATGGGCATGGCGAGTGGCATCCCAAGATTTCCGAAAGCAGGATCGAGGATGGGATGCCGCCGGACCAAGTCGGCTGCGTCCGCAGCTTCACCCTCACCGACGGCGGCCACCTCCGCGAACGCTTGCTCAGCTTCAGCGACCTTGACCACGCGTTCACCTATTCCATCATCGCCTCGCCCATGCCGATCGAAAACTACGTTGCCACCTTCCGCTGCACCGCGATCACCGAGCGGGACGCCACCTTTGTCGAGTGGTGGGCCGCGTTCGAGGTAGGCGCCGAGGACGAGGCGGAGATCCGTCGGGCCGTCGGAAAGGAAACATTTGCCGCAGGTATTCGTGCCTTGGCAGAACGCCTGGATCGGGCATAATCTGACGGGCTGGGCGTCCGATTGTCCGCCCCTGGTAAGGCTGGTCGCATCAGAGATCGGCTGGTTGTCCATCTGAACCGGACGGCCAGCAAGACGGCGCACCGCATTGCGGAAACCTGTTTCATTTTTTTCTTCGGCTGCTTCGGAACTGTCGCGGAGATAGAGGCGCCATCGCGAATGGCAGGAAGGTCCGGCCCGCCGTCATCCTGACCTGAGCCCCGTTTCTTCCTCCAGTTTGAGGTAGAGTCCGCTCCAACGAGGA
>NZ_JBELKF010000098.1:0-10287 GCF_042089775.1 Palleronia sp. | reverse complement strand
CGACGGGATGGTGCAGATCGAAAGGCGCCTGGCCAGACGAGCCGGCAGGTGAGGCACGTGGCGCCGGGCGTGTGCTGGGGCGGCGAGTACCTCGAGCTTTTCAGGAAGCAACGCATCGGAAGATCAAAGATGTTTCGGACTCGAGCGCGTCACGAGTCACAAACGCGGAGCTGAAGCGCTTGGTTCTGAAACGGGATCAGGAGAGCCTGTGCGTCGAGTGCCGCGGTTTCAGGGCGTGATCTGCTGACAGCGGCGGATCATGGTCCACCTGCGATGGAGCCGGCGACGACCATGACGATAGCGTCAACATCGATCGCCCCGATGATCACAATTCGGTTGCCGTCCTGCCGTATCTCGAGTTCGGAAGAGTTCTCCGCCTGACGCTTCAACTCGTCGATGATTGCTTCCCTCAACTGCTCTTCCATCGTATTTCCTCTTGCTGTTTCTGTTGGTCCGAAAATCCGGTTTGAGACTGGCCGATCGGTCGCTCGGGCGAATGCAACCTTCAGTCCGGTCATTCATAGGAGCGCTCGCTCCTCAGTGCCTGCCATACTCTCGTCTCAAGATCGATGATGGAGGCTCTCACTCTCTGCGAGCGCCGAATACGTGCGCATCACGCTCGTTCGGAAATTCTTCAGCACATCCGGCGCCCCCTCGGTCAGGGTAGCAGGACGGCAGGCAGGGCGGACCAGAGCGGCGACCAGGCGAGCGTCGCTGCCAGAAGCAGGACAAGCGACAGCCACTTGGTGCCCCGTGTGCTCCCGCCCAGGGTTGCGGCTTCGGTTTCGGAGGCTCCGAACACGGCGGGGCCCACTACTCTCAGGTAATAGAACAGCGACAGCACGGTGTTGGCGACGGCCAGGATCGCCAGCCACGCTAGCCCCCCCTCCAGTGCCGCGGTGAAGAGCGCGAATTTGCCGAAGAAACCCGCCAGTGGCGGAATGCCGACCAACGAGAGGAAGGCGACGGCCAGCGCGACCACCGGACCCGGGCGGCTACGAAGAAGACCGGCGTAATCGGTGATCGACGTGCGCCCTCGCAACTCGGCCACCGAGGCGAAGGCGACGATGTTGGCAATCCCGTAAACGCCCATGAAGGCGATCAGCGCCGGCAGTGCCTGTGGTGCGTGACCGGCCACCGCAACGGCCATCAGGGCGTACCCGGTCTGGCTGACCGAGGACCATCCGACGATGCGGCGCACATCCTCCTGCCAAAGCGCCGAGAGATTGCCTACCGTCATCGTCACCGCCGCCACGACGGCAACCAGAAGCCCCAGCGCCTCGATCCCGGGCGCCAGAGCCACGAGGCGGTAAAGCGCGATGGACCCCGCGATCTTGGGCACGACAGTCAGAAAGGCGGCCGCGGGGACGGGCGCGCCCTCGGCGACGTCGGGCACCCACGTATGAGCCGGCACCGCGCCCATCTTGAAGAACAGGCCGGTCAGGATCAGAGCGAGGCCCGTCAGGGCGAGAGGGCTCTCGGGGATCGAGCCCGCCAGCTCGGCATAGGCGGTGCTGCCCGCCGTCCCCATGACGAGGACAACGCCTGTCACCAGAAGCGCGTTGGCCAGCGCCCCGACCAGGAAGTACTTCATTCCGGCCTCGAGCGAAATTGCCCAGTCGCGGTGATAGGCCGCCAGCACGTATCCCGTGACCGAGGACAAGAGCACCCCGATGACGATCTCCATCAGGTCCGCCGCGCCCGCCATCGCCATGGCTCCAAGCGCCGAGAACAGGAACATCGCGTAGACCTCTCCGTGCCGCCGGTCGCTGGCAAACCAGCGCGGCGACATGCCGATGCACAGCGCCGTCAGCCCTATGATCAGAAGCCGCGCCCACGCCGTTGCACCGTCCAAGGCAAAGGTTCCCGAGAAAGTCAGCCGGTAGGCGTCGGCCTGCGCATGAGCGATGCCCGCGGCAACCGCCAGACCGGCCAGTGCCAGTGCGGCGCACCAGCCATGGCGGCGCTGCGGCAGGACCATCGCGAGCAGTAGTACGGCCACCGCCGTCAGCAGCACCGCCAGTTCGGGGGCGAGATCGCCAATGGGCATCTCAGCCCCCTGCGCCGAGAACCGGGATCAGCACGCCCGCGTCGATCAGGCCCAGCAGCCACGCCGGCCAGATGCCGATCAGGACGACCAGCGCCAGAAGTGCGGCAAGAAGCGCGATCTCGACGCCGGCGAGGTCGGTAAATCCTGCACGCTCTTTCGGCAGGTCCCCGAAGAACATCTGCCGCAGCATCCGAAGGAACAAGGCCGCGGTGATGAGGATCCCCAGAAGGCCGATGGCCGCGAGCCAGGGGTATACACCGAAGGCGCCAAGGAAGATATGCAGCTCGGCCACGAACCCCGCCAGCCCCGGCAGGCCCAGCGAGGCAAAGGCCGCGAGCGTTGCCGCCCCGGTCAGACGTGGGGCGGGCCCGGCAAGGCCGCCAAAATTGGGCAGGTGGTAGTCTTCCGCGCGCTGCCAGACCGCCCCCGCGATCAGAAACAGCGCCCCGGTGATGAGGCCATGCGCGACCATCTCGAGCACCGCGCCCGTCAGGGCAAGCTGCCGCGCCGTCTCGGACCCCAGTGCCGAACCTGCGACCGCAATCCCCAGCACAGTGTATCCCATGTGGTTGACCGAGGTGTAGGCGATGCGGCGTTTCATATTGTCCTGCGCGAAGGCGACGATGGACCCCCAGAGGATCGAGATCACGCCGACGATCGCCAGCGGAAGAGCCCAGCGGGCGAAGGTCTCGGGCATCATCTGGAGCGGGATCCGGATCAGCCCGTAGGTCCCCATCTTCAGCAGCACGCCGGCCAGGATCGCCGAGGCCGGTCCGGGCGCGTTCACATGTGCGGGCGGCAGCCAGGTGTGGAACGGGAAGACGGGTGTCTTGATCCCGAAGCCGATGACGAAGGCCAGGAAAACCAGCCCCGGCACCACGCCCGCGGCGGCCAGGGGTGGGCTGTCGATCATCGCCCGCATGTCGAAGGTCAGCGCGGGCATGTTCAGTGCCAGAACGATGATCCCGATCAGGATCAGAAGGGAGCCCGCAAGCGTGTAGACGAAGAACTTGAGCGCCGCATGCTGCGCCTCGCCATGCCCCCACCGGCCGATCAGGAAGTACATCCCGACGAGGCTCAGGTCGAAGAAAACGTAGAACACGATCAGATCGAGCGTCACGAACAGGCCGATCGACACGCCTGCGAGGAACGCCATCCAGGCGTAGTAGGCGCGCGCGTTGTGCAGGTCGATGGGCCAGGCCGTGGCGGCGACGAACAGAAGTGCGCTCATCAAGGCCAGCGTCAGCGACATGCCGTCCACACCCACGCGCCACGCTATGCCAAGCTCGGGCACCCAGGGAACCTCGGCGACGGCGCGAAAGCCTTCCCCGCCACTTATCCACACCACGACCAGCGCCAGTAGCGATAGCGCCGCAGCCACCGTGGCGGTCCAGCGCGAAACCGTCTCGCCCAGTGGCGCGACGGCCAGGGCGCCCGCAGCGAGAAGGGGGATGAGAATCGCGAATGTCAGCACGTCAGCCTCCGAGGATGAGAAGCGCCACGGTCAGCGCAAAACCGGCCGTTACGATTGCGTAGTAATGGTGGGCGAGGCCGGTTTGCAGCCGGCGCAGATCAGCGCCGGCCATGCCTGCCAACCGCCCCGAGCCGCCGGGGATCAGATCGCTCAGCCGTTCGCCCAGCCCCGCCCCAATTGCGGCGAGGGCCGATGTCCCGGCGACCACTGCTCCAACCGCGCCGCGCCACGTCCGCCCTGTGCCCTTCATCGCCCGTTTCGCCGTCCCGGGCGCCAGTCCATCGATGATATCGTCGTCGGTGCGTGACAGGGTGCGCGAGAGGATCCCCGCCAGCGCCGCCGCACCGCCGGGAATTACGTCGATCACGCCGTCATCGAACCGAGCGGTCGCTTGCGCGAGGGCATGGAAGGGACGGATTGAGCCGTGCTCGTACAGCGCCGGCAGGCCCAGCCATTCCCGCGCCGGTGCCTCTTGCCCGCTACGTGCCACGTGAAGCCCGGCGAGGACGCCCAGTGCCACCACCGTCAGCGATGCGATCAGCCAAACCCGTGATCCTTGCGGCAGGTCGGCCCCGACCCATGACGCGGCGGCTTCGTGTACCGCGGGCAGCCAGAGCGCCGACATCAAAAGCGTTGCTCCCGATAAGAGCGCCAGACCGCCCATCTCTCCGGGTCGGGTCCGCCCGTCACGCGCCTCGCCGGGGCCGAAGGCCGCGACCGCGAAACAGGTTGCGTAGGCGGCGCTCAGTCCTCCGGCGAGGACTGCGCAGGCGGCCCAGAAGACGCCCGCATGTTCGATGGCCTTGACCATTGCCTCTTTGCTCCAGCCCCCCGAGAGCGGCGGCACGGCCGCGAGCGACAGTGCGGCGATTGCCGTCAACGCAGCGGCGAAGGGCAAGGTGCGCGCCAGTCCCATCTCGCGCAGATCGAAGCTGCCCGTCACGCGATGCCCGATGCCAGCAGCGCAAAACAGCGCCGCCTTCGTCGCCGCATGAACGATCAAGTGCAGGACGGCGACGCCCGGATAGCCCGCGCCAACGGTCGCGATCATCAAGCCCATCTGGGCCGAGGTCGACCCTGCCAGCAACTTCTTGGCATGGGTTTGCCGCAACGCTACGACGCCGCCGAGGATGGCCGTCCCAAGGCCGACCACCATCGCCACCACGCCGAAGCCGGGTGCTGCCGATAACTGCGACTGCAACCGCGCGAGGATGTAGGCCCCCGCCGCCACCATGGTCGCCGAATGCAGCAGCGCCGAGACCGAGGTCGGGCCGTCCATCGCGCGGAACAGCCACGGCGCAAAGGGCACCTGGCCGGCCTTGGATATCGCCGCCAGGAGGATGCCGAACGCCGCCAGGATCAGCGGTCCGCCCTGCAGCGCTCCGAGAGCGTCGTAGCTGGCGCTGCCCGTTGCGGCGAAGGTGGCCATGACGGCGAGGAACAGGCCGAGGTCCCCCGCCCGCGTGAGAACGAAGGCGAAATTGGCCGACAGCCCCGGCGCCTGCGACCGCCATTTGTGTCCGATCAGAGCCCAGGAGCACGCACCGACGATCTCCCACCCGATCAGGAGGGTCACGAGGTCAGCGGCAATCACGACAAGTTCCATCCCGCCGGTAAAGATCAGCATGAGCCCGACCAGGCGCGGTAGTCCCGGTGCCTCTTCGTGGGAGGCCGCGAAGATCGTGATGGCGAGCAGGATCGCGGGCACCGTGATCGCGACGGCTTGGGCGAGCGGGGGCAGAGCCGCCTGCAGCACGATCGTCTCGGACCAGGCGATCCGCCCGTTCTGGTCGTCCGCCACGACCGCCAGCACCAGCGTCGCCAAGGCTCCGACCGCGCCAAAGGCTCCGACCCGCATGCGGGAGCCGCCCATAGTCCAGGCGCCGAGGCCCGCCAGGACGGGCAGATATGCCAGTGCCCAGATCACTGTTTCAACGTCCCGATGCTTTCGGTCATGTCGGCCTGCCGCTTACGGTAGATCGCCACGATCAGCGCGAAGCCGATCGCCATTTCGATCGCCATCACGGCCATTACGAGGATTGCCAGAAGCTGCCCCTCGGGCATTCCGCCCAGGGACAGCGACCAGAAGCCGATGATCGCCAGAAGTGCGCCGTTCAGCATCAGCTCAAGCCCCATCATCAGCATGACGAAGCTTTGCTGGCTAAGCGCGCCATAGAGCCCGATGCCGATCAGCGCGGCGGCTCCCAGGAGGATGATGGTCAGGGTCATCCGTGGCCTCCGTGGTGGTGATGGCCCCCGCCGCCGTTGTCGGGCTTCCGGCCAGCCGGCTCGCCATCCGGGGCCAGGCCGGGAGGGCGCGATCCCTCATCGGCGTTTCCAAAGCGGCCTTGCCGGGACGACAGGATCACGGCGCCAACCATGGTCGCCAGAAGGGTCACACCCGCCGTCTCGAAGATCAGCATCGACGGACCCAGCAACTCGTGGCCCAGCTCGGCCACCACGTCGGCCTCGGAGAGGACCGGGTTCGAGGGCAGTGGCGACAGCAAGACGGCCGCGCCAAGCGCGAGTGCCGCCACGACGCCTGCGCCGATGGAGAAGCGGTGCTGGTGGACCATCGACATCGGGTTGAGGCCAGCGGGATTCATCATGAACATGACCATGAAGATCGCCATGACCATCATCTCAACCGCCATCATGAAGACCGTGGCGACGCCGATGTAAGGGGCCGAGAGAAGCACGCCGATGCCGCCGACCGCGACGAAGGACAGCATCAGCGAGAAAGATGCGCGGACCATGGAATCGACGCGGAACACGCGCCATCCGGTCCAGACGGCAAAGGCGGCAAGCAGGGCGACGAACAGGTCGGTCACAGTGCGATCACCCCCGATATGGCCAGATGCAGGAAGGACAGCGGCAGAAGCACGACCCAAAGGATCGTCAGCATCCGGCTTGGCGTGGTGCGCGCGATGCGGCGGCCCAGCCATGCGAACGCCGCCACCAGCGCCGCCGTCTTGATCCAAAGCCATACAGGACCCGGCAGCACCGGTCCCAGCGGTCCGCCAAGAAAGACCGTCGCCGCAAGCGCAGAGGCCGAGACCAGCATCGCCGCGCGTGCAACCTCCCAAAGGGCGCGGGCTGAACCGCTTTCATCGGCCGAGGTGCCGGTGGCGATGTCTGCTGCGTCGGCGAAATCCATCGGCCCGCGCAGTGTCAGCGTCAGCACCACGATGGCGAACAGCGGCAGGCCCAGCGGCTGGCGGGCTACGTTCCAAATCTCGCGCTGGCTCTCGACGATGGCGAGCAGGGACAGGCTCTCGGCGGGTAAGGCGGCGGCGATCAGGACGAACATCGACGGCAGCATGACCGGCAGGGCGATGGCGACGTAGCGGTAGGCGCCGATCAGCGGGAATGGCGCATTCGGGGACCAACCGTGCAGGAACACCGTGACGATCGTCAGGGCCTCACAGGTGCCCCAGATGACGATGCCGACCGGACTGTCGAGCAGCGCGAGGCCGGGGGCGAACGGCACGACGGACAGCCCGGCCGCAGCGAGAGAGAAGTACCAGACCGGCGCCAGATCGCGGTTCAGCCGGTCCGGCCCTTCGGTCTCGATCCGTTGCCGCGCGACTTGGCCGGTCAAATCGCCGATCCGCCCGTCCATTGCCACGGCAAGAAGCGCGCCCAGCGAGAGCGTCGCGACGACGGCAAGGACGAGGAGAACGATCATGCGGCCTCCGGCATTCTCGCGGCGCGCAGGATCGCGGAGGGGGGGAGGGAGGCCAGCACCAGCATCGCCTCGGACCATTCGAGGCCCGGCAGAAGCTCGGAAAGGTCTGGGGCGGCGACGGCGGGCGTGTCGCCTGCAAGGAACGCGGTGAACCGGTCGCGCGCATTGCCAGCGCCCTCGATCCGCCCCAGCTCGCGCGGCACGGCGCCGCGAACCCAGAACCCGCCGGGGCGGCGACGTTGAATGGACCGGCGGGCCGGCCCGTCCAGACCCAGAAGCGTCAGCATTCGCGCCGCACACAGTTCGGGCGCGTCGGCATCGATCGGCTGGGCGAAGGGCGGGTGCAGCACTGTCGCAGCCACGATCACGTCGCCCTGAAGCGTCACCTCAAGCACCAGCCCCGGCGGCAGCATCGGCGCGAAGGGGCCGATCCGCGCGGTGTAGCGGTCAAGCTGTAGCCCGTCGCGGATGTCCTCTCCGGTCATCGCCATGGGACGTCCATAGGGCGTGCCGCCCATCATTCCCTTGCCGCCCTGTCCGTGCGGGCCAACGCCCTTCCACTCGTTGGGCGGCTGGTCGGGCAGGTGATCGCTCTCGTCGGCTTCGCCCGCGCGAATGTCGCGCCACGTCGCCGCGATCCGTTCCGCCATGGCGTCGGCAGTCTCGCCGGCGGTCGTCCAGCGCAGTGTAACGCGAGGATGGGAAAGCTGGTCGTGCACCCGGCTCAACGCCTCGGCCGCGGTGCCCGGCATGTCACCCGCGACCAGCAGAATGCCAGCGTCGCGCGGCGTCAGCGCCCGACGCAGCCCGTCGCGCGCCAGAAGCCGCTCCACCGGCGCCTGCCAACCGGACCCGATCGCGGCAAAAATCGAGGCGGGATCGGGGGAGGAGAGACCCGTCATTGCCACCGGAACACCCCCTCGCGCCAGCCATAGAGGATGCCGACCGACAGGATCGCAAGGAACATGCCCATCTCGGCGAGCGCCTTGATGCCTTCCGAGACGAAGACCACGGCCCACGGATACATGAACATCATCTCCATCTCGAAAGCGATGAAGACCAGCGTCATGGTGTAGGGGCGGAAGTGATAGCGTTGCCAGGCATGCGCGTCGGGCGTGCCGCCGCCAAGGAAAGGGGCCGCCTGCGGCGCCGTGCCAGCGGCGGTCCGCTGCGTCGCCCGCACGAACAGCGCGGCAAGACCCGTCCAGCCCAGTAGAATGATCAAGGTCTGCAAACCGCTGCGCCCTTCTCGCTACTACAGAGCCAAGTGAGCGGAACTGCAGTAAGTTCCGACGCGGTCTCCACGCGGCGGCTGGAGCGAGAGACGTTACGGCCGCGGGCAACTTCCGCGGCTGGCGCCCGAACTGCATGTAGCGCTTCATCTCCTCTCGCTCGCAGGTCATCCCGAAAGAAGAACCGCAGGGCGACGATGCGGGCGTCAAACGTGGTCGGCGTGATGCCCGGGTCGGCCATGTGCAGCTGGTAGGCACGCAGGTCGTCCGGCGTGGCCGTATCCGGCGAGCGCCCCAGGAATGGGGTAAAGTCCTTGATCACCCTGATGTGGAACTTCTGGGCTTTGTCGCCCAGGCCACGGACGTGCATGTCCTCAATCATCCGTGCGCGCAGCGGTGTGGTCTTCTTCTCCACTGTAACATCTGACGGTTGAGAAGGTCCCGATCTTCAGGCCAAGAAGCCCGACCGGAGAAGTGAAACGGCCAGATCAGCGTCGAAGACCTACAGCGGGCGGCCCTGCCGCGAGAGCGGCTTAGTCCTCGAGCCCTTCCGCGACATTGAGCAACGGGTTATTGTCGCCATTTCGAAGCGAGCATCTTTGCCGCGATGGGTGAGGTGATCATTTGGATCACAGCGAAGAAGGCCGCGGGCACGGCGATCTCGGACGGCAGACCCGACGCGGCCACGAACGCGGCTGCGATGCTGAATTCCTTCTTGCTGGTGGTGAACAGGAAGGCGATCAGCTCTTCTCGATCTGCCGCGAAGAACTTGGAGATCATGCCAACGGCATAGCCGATCAGGATCAGCGTCAGCGCCGCCACGGCGATCACGACCGCATACCAGCCATAGCCGATAACCGTCGCAGCATTGGGTCCGACCACGGCCAGCAACAGGACGAGGTAGAGCACCGAGCCGAGCGCGGGCCAGGCGAAGTCGAGGCGTGAAACCTGCTCCAGAAAGCGGGTGCGTAGCCATACGCCGACTACCGTGGGAACGAGAACAATCAGGACAAGCTCCAGCACGACCGCCCCCACGGGCACGGTCAGCTCAATTCCCGTCAGCCACAGGAACAGGAACGGGATGATGAAAGGCGAAAGAGCGGTGTTGACCGCGTTCAGCACCGCGGCCAGGGCGACGTTGCCGCGCGCAAGCAGGACGAGAAGAGGCGCCGAGACATCGGTCGGCAGCATTCCCACCAGCGTCTGACCCGCCGCGAGTGGCCCGGTGCCGAAGAAGATCCGCCCGGTCAGCCATCCGGCCAGCGACATCGGGCCGTAGACGAGGCCGAGTGCCCAAAGCTGCCGGTCCGGCTTGCGAAGGACGATCCGCACCGCCTTGGCATCGAAGGTCAGGCTGATGACCAGCATGAGCAGCGCCAGGAGCGGGCTGATGACAGCTTTCAGCGCGAACCCGATCGCAGGGGCGGCAAGGCCAAGCGCCGCAGTCGCAACTGCCAGGAGCAGCAGGTTGTTCTCGATCAGCCGGAAAGCTCCACGCATCGCTGTCTTCTTTATGGTTCCGATGTGAGGGACGTTTGCCGCACTTGGCAAAGAGAAGGAACCGCCCCGTCACACCCGGCCCAGCGACTCTAGCAGAAATGCAGACCTCAGCGATCAATTCCACCTGTCAGGCAGTTGCTGGTGGGACCGCAGCCGCAAGAGGACGCCGGTTTCTTGACTGCCGCCCTTCGGCGCCAAAGGACATATCCGCCAAGGGCGAGCAGTATCGCCAAGCCTGCTGTGATCTGACCGAAGACTGCCAGCCCGGCGCCCCCCGCAGCGAAGAGCGCCACCACCGGCGTGATGATCAACGGGGCGCAGCAGACGGCACATGCTGCGACAA
>NZ_JBELKF010000019.1:0-52483 GCF_042089775.1 Palleronia sp. | reverse complement strand
GCCAAGCTGGTCTCCATCGCAGATACCGGCTTGAATCATGGCCGGTGCCCTACGTAAGTCCGCTTTTGTCAACAGGGGCTAGCGTCCGGATAGCCGCGTCAGGCCAGCGCGTCCCGGACCTTCGCGTGCAACGTCGGGTTCGCAGCCACGATCCCGTCGCTCGCCCTTTGCGGAGAGTTGAACGACAGCGCCCGGCCCTGCCGGTCCGTGACGCGTGCCCCGGCAGAGGCGGCGATCAGCGCACCGGCGGCGATGTCCCATTCCCATGCCGGACGCAGCGACAGCATGAGGTCGGTGCGCCCCTGGGCCAGGCAGGCCAGCCGATACGCGACCGACGGGCGGAAGCTGCGCTGGAACTGCGGCAGCCGCCGCCAATGCTCGGTCGCGAAGGAGGCCTTGTTGGCAAGCACACGCGCCCCATCCGGATCGGGGCGCGCCGAAACGCGGACCGGATCGCCATTCAGCCACGCCCCCTCGCGCGTCGCGGTATAGGTCAGCCCGCGCGCCGGAAGGTGGACCACCGCCGCCGTCGGCTCTCCGCCCGAAACCACGGCAAGCGAAATCGCCCACGTTTCCTCGCCCCGCAGGAAGGCGCGGGTCCCGTCGATGGGGTCGAGGATGAAGCATTCCTCCCGCTCCAGCCGGGTCGGGTCCTCGGGGCTTTCCTCGGACAGCCAGCCGTAATCCGGCCGCGCCTGGAGAAGGGCGTCGCGAAGGGCTGTGTCCACTTCGATATCGGCCGCCGAGACGGGCGACGCATCGTCCTTCATCCAGGTCTGGGGTGCGCCCTGCCAATGACGAACCGCGATGTCCCCGGCAGTGCGGGCGGCGTCGATCAGCAGGGGCAGGTCAGTCGCCGGCAAGTGTCATCCCTTCGACCAGCAGCGAAGGCACGCGCCGCGACAGATGATCGCGTGCGTCGTTTGCGGGGATCAGGCGGCGCAGCATGTTCGGCAAGTGGCCGGCGATCGTGATCTCGTTGACCGGATACGCGATCTCTCCGCCCTCGACCCAGAAGCCGGAGGCGCCGCGCGAATAGTCGCCCGTGTTTGGATTGATCGTCGCGCCGATGAAGGACGCGACCAGAAGACCCGTCCCCATCTCGCGCAGCAGGTCATCGCGCGTGCGGTCGCCTTGCGCCAGGGTCACGTTCGTCAGGCCGGGCGACGGCGGCGCCGAGGAGCCGCGCGCGGCGTTGGCGGTGCTTTCCAGCCCCAGCTTGCGCGCTGTCGCAAGGTCCAGCGTCCAGCTGCGCAGGATGCCGTTCTCGACGATGGTGCGGGGGCGGGTCGCCAGCCCCTCGGCGTCGAAGGGGCGCGAGCCGGCCACGCGGGCGCGATGCGGGTCCTCGGTCAGCGACAGCGCGTCGGGAAGGACCGGCATGTCCATCAGGTCGCGCGCCCAGGAGGCGCCGCGGGCGATGGCGCTGCCGTTGATCGCGCTCAGCAGGTGTCCGATCAGCGAGGCCGAGATCCGCTCGTCGAAGACGATGGGATAGCTCCCCGTCTTGGCGCGCCGTGGGCCGGCCATGGCCGCTGCACGCTCGCCCGCGATGCGCCCGATCGCGGCCGGGTCCGGCAGGTCGGCGGCATGGGTGCGGCTGTCGCCGTGGTACTCGCGCTCCATCTTCAGGCCTTCGCCCGAGATGGCGACGCAGGACACCGACGACCCGGTGCGCCGGTAGCCCGCCGAGAAGCCGTTGGTGGCAGCAAGGTGGATGTCGCGCTCGCCCCAGGACGAGCTTGCGCCCTGCGTGCTCGACACGCCCGGCACGCCCAGCGCGGCGGCCTCGGCGGCGCGTGCCATATCCTCGAGCTGTGCGGGCGTCGGCTCTGCCGCGTCATCGGCAAGCTCAAGCCCCGCGGCCGAGGTGTCGGTGGCCAGTTGAGAGGGGTCGGCAAGGCCGGCGCCGGGGTCCTCGGGCGCCTCGCGCGCCATGGCCACGGCGCGTTCCGCCATCTCGGCCATCGTCCGAGGCGTGAGATCCGAGGCAGAGACGCACGCCTGACGCCGGCCCAGAAGGACCCGCAGGCCGATTTCGACGCCCTCGGACCGTTCGGCTTGTTCGAGCGTGCCGCTCCGCACGTCGATGGACAGCGAGGCGTCGCGTACTGCAATCGCGTCGGCGGCCTCGGCCCCCGCCCGTCTCGCGGCATCGAGAAGGGCGGCAGAAAGCTCGGCGAGGCTGTCGGTCATGGGAAGTCCTTGAGGTATTGTGCCCGCCACAGGTAGTATCGCGGCGCCGCACTGCCAAGCCGCCCCATCAGGGCAGCGTCAAGACTCGGTTGCCGTTCAGGTTGACCCCGCCTTGCGGCCCGATACTGACGTCGGTGCGCAGCTCGTCTGGCCCCTCGCCCTCCGTCGTGAAGAAGCCCAGGCCCATCCGCATCCCGACAAGGTTCCCGGTCGAGATCGTGCCAAGCGCGTCGAGCTGGTCCAGAAGTCCCATCGCACCGGTCAGCACGAAGGACAAAGACCCAACCGGCCGTCCGTAGGGCCTGTCGCCGCCGGCCTCCTGGAACAGGATCGCCCCGCTGCCGGTCAACGTGGTCCCAAGCGCCGTGAGCGTCAGCTCGTCCAGCGCAAGCCGCTCGGGCGACAGTTCCGTCGGGCTGCGGCGCAGGATCTGCCCGCTGAGCGCGAGGCGAAGGTCGGCCGGCTCGCGCGGCAGTTCGGCGGCAGGATCGAAAAGCTGCCAGACCTGCTCGGACACCGTCAGGCCGTTTACGTCGAGCTCAAGCTCGGCGGGGCTCGGCTCGTCCGAAACCTCTGCCGGGATCTCGAGCCGCAGCGCGACCGTTTCCGCGGTGGCGCTGGCGTCCGGAAGCGGCACCTCCGGTCCGTCGGCGGCGACCTGCACTTCGGCAAGGCTCTGCTCCAGCGTCGCCACCCCCTCGACCACGCGGACCGAGTCGCGGGTCTCGCCTGACGTGATCGTCACGGTTGGGGCGACATCGTCACGTGGGGTCAAGCTTTGGGTGCTTGAATCTGCCTCGACGGTCAGGGTCAGATCCGGGGTCGAGAGGCCCTGGACCAGGTCGGCTATCGCGTCGAGCGGTCCGTCAAGCTCGACGGACAGGTCGTTGCGCATGGCAGAGAAGGCCGACAACCCCTCGGTCGCCTCGCCCGCGACCGCCAGGCTGGCCGCGGACAGGTCCAGCCGGTCACTCGCCAACGCGCCGGACAGTTCGTCGATCGCAACCGACATCGGTTGCCCCGTCCCCACGATGGGGGCCGCCAGCGTCGGCGCCTCGATGTGGTAGGTTGGCGCATTCGGATCGCCGGAAGCCCAGATTGTCGCTCCGGGCGCCGTGATGGCCGCCGTCAACTCGCCGCTCTCCACCACCCACGTATCGGGCAGCGCGATCCGGGTTCCTTCGCCGTCGGGCGACAACGTCATCTCGCCGATCTCTGCGGACAGCGTCCCGATCCCCACGGTGGCGTCCGCAATCCTGAGCGCATCACCCTCGGCCGGCGCGGCCTCCCCGGTGGCGGTCAGCGCCCCCTCGCCCGACTGCCAATGGGACCAAAGCGCATCGGGCGTGACCTCAGCCTGCACCGGCAGGGCGAAAAACGCGATGGGTGCGGCGAAGCGAAGATCGCGGCGCATGAGGGGTGTCCTTTCGGGAAGCGCTTGCAAAGACAGGCAAACGATGGCCTGACACGGCCCCCTGTCAAGTCTCGCGCTAGACAGTCTATCCTGCGGGCCTAAGCTGTCGCGGGCAAACGGGGGACCGGTATGGGCGATATGGCAGGCAAGGTGGTGCTGATCACGGGGGCGAGCCGCGGTATTGGCGCAGCAGCGGCACGTGCCTTTGCCGAGGCCGGCGCCCATGTCGGGCTGATCGCACGATCAAAGGACGAGATCGCTACGCTCGCCGCGGAATTGGGTTCGAACCGCGCGATAGCGATCACCTGCGATATCGTCCGCTTCTGGGAGATCAGCGCCGCCGTCGATGCCGTGATCGAGGCTTTTGGCCGGCTCGACGTGCTGGTCAACAATGCCGGCGTGATCGATCCGATTGCCCGTGTGGACGAGGCCGACCCCGAGGCTTGGGGGCAACTCATCGACATCAACCTGAAGGGTGCGTTCCACGGCCTGCGCGCCGCCGCGCCGGTGATGACGGCGCAAGGGGCGGGCACGATCATCACGATCTCGTCCGGGGCCGCGACCACGCCTATCGAAGGCTGGTCCGCCTACTGTGCGTCGAAGGCGGGGGCGAAGATGCTGACCGAAGCGGCCGACCTGGAGCTGCGCGGCAAGGGACTGCGCGTCATGGGTCTATCGCCGGGCACAGTTGCGACGGAGATGCAGAAGGTCATCAAGGGCTCGGGCGTGGACAACCGGGTGCGCCGACTGGAGTGGGAGGACCACATTCCCCCCGAATGGCCGGCGCGCGCCCTGGTGTGGATGGCAGGCCCCGCTGGCGATGACCTTTGTGGTCAGGAGGTGTCGCTGCGGGACGAGGGCGTGCGCCGGACGCTCGGGCTGATCCACTGATCCGGGCGCAGACGGGGGTTCGCCGATGAAAGAAGTGCGCATCGAGCACGAGGCCGGCCTCACGCGGATCGTGCTCGACCGGCCGGCGAAGGCCAATGCCCTGACTGCGGATATGCTCGAGGCCGTGCGCGACGCGGTTCGCGCCTCGACGGGGCCGGCGTTGATCCTGACGGGTGCTGGCAAGGTGTTCTCGGCCGGCGCGGATTTCGACGCCGCGCGCGCGGGCCTCGCGACTTCGCCCCTGTGGGAAGAGGTTTCGACGGCGGTCGCGAGTTTTCCGGGCCTGACGCTTGCGGCCCTCAACGGCTCCTGCGCTGGCGGAGCGCTTGGCATGGTGCTCGCTTGCGACTGCCGCGTAACGGTGCCGGGGGCCAAGTTCTTCTATCCGGTGATGAAGCTGGGCTTTCTGCCTCAACCCTCGGACCCGCGCCGCCTGGCCGCACTCGTCGGGCCTGGCCGCGCAAAGATGATGCTGATGTGCGGAGCGAAGGTCGGCGCCGCAGAGGCGTTGAACTGGGGCCTTGCGGACCGCATCGCCGAGGATGCCGAGGCCGCGGCGACCGAACTGGCGGCCGACGCGTTGAGCGCACCCGAGGGGCACGCCGCAGCCATCAAGACGTTGTTCCGACGTTAACCTCCGGTTAGGTTCGTCGCGTTATCCAAGCATCGAAACGTCACGACTGGCGCCTGGACCCTGATCACACCAGATCGATCCGGTGCTTGTTCGGACTTGCGTCGACGATGCCTCGAGCGGGCCTCCCACCACCTCGATCAAATCGGCGGCGCATGGAACCAGTGCCTGAAGCCGGCGCTGGCGCACCACTCGGCTTGGACCGTCTCTTGGTGGGGGCGCGTCTCGTGGCTGCCGAGCGCGATCTGTCGTGGCCTGCGGGCCGCAGGGGTCGTGAGCGAAACGACAGGCGAGATCTTCGGTCGTCAGAATGACACCGAGCGCCGTCCACCAATATGCTTTCCAAGCCAGCGTTCGACTGCCCATGAAACCCGGTCTTGATCCGCGCGCACACACCGAGTCCGGCCCACTCCGACCGCTACCCGCGGGCGGCGGAGACCAAACGCCACCGCCGCCTTACCGCCTGCCCGAGCTTAATCTTGGGCGGCTACCTCGTTTCCCACGGTGGCTTCGACCATATGCTCGTTCAGGTGCAGATTGGCCGCGTCATACCTCTTCTCGGTGGGGATATAGAGCGTCTCCATCCCCGCGAGCATGACGACCGCCAGCACGACGGCGACGGCAATGCCGGATAAGAACGACGTCATTCCGCAGGTCCCCTCTTCGCATCGATCTCCTTCAGCCAGAGATCATGGTGTTCGGCGGCCAGGTTTCGGTCCACGTCGCCGGTCCACATTGCCCAGAACGAGCCCTGCATCCCGACCGAACCGATATAGATATGGCCGAGCATCACGGCGATCATCAGAACCGCCGTGATGGCATGGACGAGCATCACCCATCCCATGCCGTTGATGCTCAACCAGAAGAACGGGAACATGAGGTTGATGCCCGAGAGGATCAGGACGCCCCCGCCCAGCACCACCGTCCAGAAGATCAGCTTCTGACCCGCGTTGAACCTGCGCGCCGAGGGGTGCACCTCGTCCGAAAACAACCCGCCACCCTGCTTCAGCCACTTGAGGTCCAATTTCGACGGCAGGGTATCGCGAATCCACATCACGAACATCACCAGGACGCCAAGGGCGAAGGGCGGGAAGAACATCATGTGCCCCCAGGTCGCCAACCACCCGGTCTGCCCCAGGACGTAGCTGCCGAAGGGAAGGATCAGCGTGTCCCCATAGGCGATGACGATGCCCGTCAGCGCGAGCATCACGAAGCTGCCGCTCGTCATCCAGTGGGTGAACCGCTCAAGGAAGCCGAAGCGCTTGATCTTGCGCCCTGATTTGCCGCTCGAGATAGGAACCCGTCCGCGGATCGCAAGGAACGCGGCAAGCAGAAAGGCGAAGCCGAGGATGGCGAGCGCCCCGAGATGGGTCGCGATATCAGCCATGCCAAGCCGCCAGTCACGCGCGAACGGCCGCTCGAACACCTCGGCCCCGACGTAGGGGAGGGTCGAAATGCCCTCGACATGGTTCGAGCCGCGAGCCATCGCGACGGCGTCTTCGGACGGCGTGGACCAGGCCTGCGTCTGCAGCGCGGACGGAGTGTCGATCTCTTCGGTCCCCAGTTGCACCTCGGGACCGACTTGGAAGGTCCGCGGGTTCTCGGGGCTCGGGCCGAATTCGCCGCGCGGGGCCTGAAGCGTCGTGCGCTCACGGATAAGCTCTTGCGTCCGCACGCCGGATAATCCCGTCTGCACCTCCGAGATCGGGGGCGTGCCCCACCGGACCTCGGGGACGGTTCGCGCGTCGCCGTCGAAGATCTCGAAGATCTGAACGACAAGCAGAAGGGCGAGGATCAGCGCCACGATGGCCCCCGCAATACGGTAGCCGGCGAAGCTCGGGGTGTCCGAGCGTGACGAGCCTTCGGTTCCGCTGGCATGCGTCATCGTCATGATCTCAAGCCTCCTCCGGGTAGTACGCCGTCTCCCAGCCCCACGCGCCCGAGCCGAAGCCGCGTGACAGCACTCGCTCGCGGTAGATCTCACCGATCACCTCGCCGTCGCCGGCCAGAAGCGCGCGGGTCGAGCAGACCTCGGCGCAGATCGGCAGCTTCCCTTCGGCGATCCGGTTCCGGCCGTACTTGCGGAACTCGGCCTCGGACCCGTTCTCTTCGGGGCCACCGGCGCAATAGGTGCACTTGTCCATGATCCCGCGCGACCCGAACAACGTGGCCCGCGGGAACTGCGGCGCGCCGAAGGGGCAGGCGTAGAAGCAGTAGCCGCAGCCGATGCAATTGTCCTTGTTGTGCAGCACCACGCCGATATCGGTCTGATAGAGCGTGCTTGTCGGGCAGACCGCCACGCAAGGCGCGTCAGTGCAGTGCATGCAGCTGATCGCGATGGATTTTTCGCCGGGTGCGCCGTCGTTGATGGTGACGACCCGACGGCGGACCATGCCCCACGGAACCTCGTGCTCGTTCTTGCACGAGGTCGAACAGGCGTTGCATTCGATGCAGCGGTCGGTGTCGCAGAGGAATTTTACGCGTGCCATTGTCTGCTCCTCAGGCCTGCTGAATCCGGCACAGGGTTGCCTTGGTTTCCTGCATCTGGGTGATCACGTCATAGCCGTAGGTCCAGGCCGTGTTCGCGGCCTCGCCGGCGACGACCGGGGCGGTGCCTTCAGGGTAGCGGTCGGTCAGATCCTCGCCCATGAAGAAGCCGGCGAAGTGGAACGGCATGAACACCGTGCCCGGCCCCACGCGTGGCGTCACGAGCGCGGCGACATTCACCCGCCCCTCGGGCGTCTCGACCCACATCTGATCGCCGGTGGAGATTCCTGCGGCGGCCGCGTCGACCGGGTTCAACTCGGCGAACATCTCCTGCTGGAATTCGGCCAGCCACTTGTTCGACCGCGTTTCGTCACCGCCTCCCTCGTACTCGACGAGCCGGCCCGACGTCAGGATCATCGGATACTCGTTCGAGAAGTCCTGCTCCTGGATCGAGGCGTACTTGACCGGCAGACGCCACAGACGGCGATCGGCATAGGTTGCATACTTGGGCAGCAGGTCCCGACGGTTCGTATAGAGCGGCTCGCGGTGGAGCGGCACAGGGTCGGGGAAGTTCCAGACATAGCCGCGGGCCTTGCCGTTGCCATATGGCGCGAGGCCGTGCGCGATCGCGACCCGCTGGATGCCGCCCGACAGGTCGATCTTCCAGTTCACGGCCTCGATCTTGGCGCGGATGCCCTTGGGCTGGCCCTCGGGCACCTCCTCGTTGTTTCTGATGTACTCCTGGATCGCGATGATGGCGTCCCGCGGGTAGGCCGAATACCTCTGGGCGATCTCTTGCGAGGGCTCCTTGGCGCGGCCGCCCTGACCACCCTGCCACGATCCGTCTATATCCGACTCCTCGCCGTTGTCGGCGCTTGCGAGGTCCCGCAGGGTCAAGCTGTCTATGCGCGCCTGCGCGTCCTCTTCGGAGATGTTGAACAGATCCCAGTCGAACGCGTCGGCGCCGACCATGGCGATCATCAGCCGCTCTTTGGCCGTCAGCTCATTCGCGTAGCCCAATGCGTGCAACATCCCGAGCGTCATCTCAGGATAGCCGTCCTCGATATCGGAGCCGACGGTGTAGCTGTCCTCGGCCAGGAGGTTGTTGCCCTCCCACTCGACGCCCCAGCGGGCGCGGAACGGCAACCCGCCCTGCGCCACCGGCTTGTCCACCTGATAAAGGATGGGCGTGCCGGGATGGTTGAACTCGGGCGTGCCCCAGGCGGGCCAGGGGTAGCAGTAGTATTCGCCCTCGACCGGGCTGCCGGGCTTGCCCAGCAGCGTCGTGCCGTCGAACATCTCCTGGTACTGCATGTGGCGCTTCAGCTTCTCGGCGCTCTGCCCCGTATAGCCGATGGTCCAGGTGCCGCGGTTGACCTCGGCCAGGATGCTTTCGGCCTGCGGATTGTTGTCGACGACGTCGATGTGCTTGAACATCTCGTCGGCAAAACCAAGCGCCTTGGCCAGCCGATACGTGATCTCGTAGTCGGTCTTGGACTCGAACAGCGGCTCGAACACCTTGTCGCGCCATTGCACCGACCGGTTGGAGTTCGTGACCGAGCCGTCGCATTCCGCCGTGGTCGCGGCGGGCAGCAGATACACGTTGTCCTGCTTGCTCGTCATGATCGCGACCTGCGTGGGGTGCGGGTCGATCACGCACAGAAGGTCCACCGTATCCAGCGCCTTCATCTGGTCCGGCCCCCGCGCGATCGAGTTCGCCGCGTGGCCCCAGAACATCATGGCGCGCACGGGGTTCGGCTGGTCGAGGCTTTCGGGATTCTCGTTGATCGCATCCATGTAGCGCGACAGGGGCATCCCGGCCGTTTCCATGAGGTCCTTCGAGACGAACTTGTCACGAATGTACTGGTAGTCGGTGTCCCAGACCCGGCACCAGTGCCGCCACGCGCCTTCCTGCAGGCCATAATAGGCGGGCAGGCTGTCCACCGCGACGCCAAGGTCGGTCGCGCCCTGCACGTTGTCGTGACCGCGGAAAATGTTGGCGCCGCCGCCTTCCTTGCCGATGTTGCCGAGGACAAGCTGCAGGATCGAGGCGGCGCGGGTGTTGGACGAGCCGATCGTGTGCTGGGTCAGACCCATGCACCACACCAGCGTACCGGGCCGATTCTCGGCCAGCATGCGGGCAACTTCGCGGGTCTGCTCGGGTGGTATGCCGCAGACATGCTCGACCTCTTCCGGGGTCCACTTCTCGGCCTCTTCGATGACGGCCTCGATGTTCCAGACCCGCTGGTCGAGATACTCCTGATCCTGCCAGCCATTCTGGAAGATCTCGCGCACGAGCCCCCAGATGAAACCGATATCCGAGCCGGGACGGATGCGGACATACTCGTCGGCATGCGCGGCGGTGCGCGTGAAGCGCGGATCGACGACGATCATCTTGGCGCCGTTCTCGCGCCCGTTCAGGACGTGCAGCATCGAGACGGGGTGCGCCTCGGCCGGGTTGCCGCCGATGATGATGATCGACTTGGCGTTGCGGATGTCGTTGAACGTGTTCGTCATCGCGCCGTAGCCGAACGTGTTGGCCACCCCCGCAACGGTGGTCGAGTGACAGATCCGCGCCTGGTGGTCGACGTTGTTCGTGCCCCAGTAGGCGGCGAACTTGCGGAAGAGATATGCCTGCTCGTTCGAGAACTTCGCCGAGCCCAGCCAATAGGCGGAATCGGGGCCGTACTCGTCCCGGATGTCCACGAGCTTTTCGCTGATCTCGCTGATCGCCTGATCCCATGAGATCCGCGTCCATTCGCCGCCTACCCGCTTCATCGGGTATTTCAGGCGGCGCTCACCCAACGAGATTTCGCGCATCGCCGCGCCCTTGGCGCAGTGGGTGCCCTGGTTGATGGGGCTTTCAAAGGCGGGCTCCTGCCCGACCCAGACGCCGTTCTCGACCTCGGCCCACATTGAACACCCGACCGAGCAGAACTGGCAGATGGTCTTCTTGAACTCGGGCAGGACGGATGCCTCCTGGGCAGTCACCTGCGCTTGGGCCGTGCGACGCGTGCCAGACACGGCGGCAAGGCCGAGGCCTGCGACGCCGGAGGCCTGCAAGAATCCGCGGCGGGACAGGCCGGTGTCTGTGGCGGGGGCGATCGTGACGGGGCCACGCGACCGGGTCGTACGGGCGGATTTGCGCTTGAGCATCGTGGCCTCCGTTAGCTGTTGCGGGCCAGCGCGTAATAGGCGCGGGTGTGCGGCGTGTCTTTCAGGACCACGCGGCGGGGATCGTCAGAGGCGGCCTCGGGCGCGGCGGGCGCTGCATCGACATCCTGGCCGATCGCGGTCGCGGCACCGGCAAGCGCGGTGCCCAGAAGCACGTTCCGGCGCGAGAGCTTGGACGTATCGCTGCTCATCGCAGTCCTCCCCTGTGAACAACTTGGATCATTATCTACCGGCTCGATTATGAAGCCTTTTTCCGCAGAGGGAAGCTGCGAAGATCTGCATTTTGTTCACATTTCTCAATTTCTTCCGGCATTTACCTGATTCAATTCCTCGGGATTTCGGGACGCATACCATGCCGAAACGGCCTCGATCTGGGCGTCCGTCAGGCGCGCGGCAGCCTGATGCATGATCTCTGCAACCTCGGATCCGCCGCGTTCGCCGGCGCGCCAAAGCCTCAGCTGTGTCTCGAGATACGGCCGGTATTGCCCGCTGAGCGACGGGTAAGCCGGGTTGATCGGGTCGGGCCACGGACCGTGGCAGGCCGCGCAGGCCGCCACGTCCGAATCCGGCGCCCCCTCCATCGCGATGCGCCGGCCGCGCAGGGCCAGCGACGTCAAGGGCTCCGCATCTCCCACCGGCTCCTGATCGGCAAAGATCGACGCAAGGCGCGGCAGATCGGCAAGGGGCACCTCGGTGGCCGCGTGCTGCATGATGCCGCTGTCCCGCGCGCCGCTGCGAAAGGCCCGCAGGGCGCGGGTCATGTACTCTTCGCTCAGGATGTCGAGCCGCGGGATATGAGGGTTGCCCGAGACGCCGCTTTTCTCGTGACAGGTTGCGCAATAGGCAAAGCCGCGCGGGTCCGCTTTTGGCACGGCAGTCAGCGCGTCGTACTGCTGCCGGTTCAGCCCCCGCTGCACGCGGGTCAGGAAAGCGACGGTGGACCAGACCTCTTCGGGGCGGTCGGCGGCCCAGTGCGGCATCCCCGACATCTTCACGCCTTCGTAGACGATCCAGTGCAGCTCGTTCGGCTCCCAGTCTCCGACAGCTTCGGTGATGTGAGGCGGCATCGGCTTCATCGCGCGCATGGTGGCGGTGCGCTCGTAGCCGGGGGCCGAGTGGCAGACCCGGCAAGCAGCGTCGAAATGCTTGGCCCCCAGGCTCGCCAGGGCGTCGGTCAGCTCGGGCGTCAGGGCTTCGGGTCGGGCTCGAAGGCTGACGGATTGCAGGAACGTCGTGTGCAGGACCCACGGCACCCCCGGCAGGTGCCCGGCGCGCGCCGACACGTTGTAGAGCCCCAGCCCCACGACGGCGCTCGCCCCGATCAGGCCGAGGACAGCGAGCGCTGCCAGCGTCAGGACGACGGAGCGCAGGTCGATTTTCATGAGGCGGCCTCTTCGGCAGTCAATGCGCGGGCGGTAAGCCACAGGCCGGCCACCAGATAGACGATCGTGCCGATCCCCAGCATGATCATGCCGCCGATCTGCTGCTGGCCCGGTCCGCAATAGGCGTAGAGCGCCTTGGGCGACAGGATCAGGAGCGCGCCGAGAAGCGTCATGTGCATCGACGTCAGCAGCATTCCCCCTGCCCCGGCCAAAGGCTCGGCCGTGCGGAGGGCCGAGGCCCAGATCATGACTCCGACGGCGAGAAAGCTGACCTGTTCCAGAACGAAGATCGCGGGACGGAAGTAGGCGGCCTCGTGCAGCGCCGGAGCGTGCCAGCCCCAGACGGCCGCGAACTCGATCACCGCGGCAACAAGCACCGGCGGCGCCGGGAAAGGCGGCAGCCCCAGCACCAGCAGCGGCGGGACGACCGCGACCAGAGCCATGTGGCGGATCATGTGCGCCGGAAACGGCCCCACCCACGGGTCGAGCGGCAGGACGTAGAGTGCGAGCAGCACGACGACCGCGAGGATCAGCGCCGCGCCCCTCACAGGCATGTCCCCGCAAACCAGGCGGGCATCGTGTTGAAGATGACCGCCACGAAGGACAGGCAGGCGAGCATGAAGCCGGCATGGCCGAGGAACTCGCGCCGGTGCTCGTCGGTGCTTTCCGAATGGACGTAGTCGTAGTCGTCCAGATAGTCCCACTGGGTCCACATCTTCAGGCCCAGGATCACGATCACGACCTCGGCCGCCGCCGTGTAGCCGGTGACGATGAGGGTCAGCGTGTCCGGATCGCCCAGCCCCTTGGCGCACCAGATCGCGGCGGTGCAATAGGCTAGCAGGAAGTGGATCGCCCAGATCGAGGGCGCCAGGATCATCCGGAAGAGGTTCCGGTGTGCGGGCAGGTCCGGCTTTTCGTGTTCGGCCATATCAGAGCATCCCCGGCAGCACGCCGATCGTGAAGCTCGCGACCAGCGCCGTCACAAGGAGGAAGTGCCAGAACAGCACCGTGTTCCAGACGGGCGCATCGTAGGTCGGCTGGATCTTCCCGAAGATCGTCCCGGCGAGGCAGTAGAACTGCATGATGACGCCCGGGACCGTGTGCACCGCCGTCCAGACCGCGATGGCGTACAGGATCGCCGGATAGACATGCGCCGTCGGGTCGAGATGCAGCACCGACCAGACTAGCGCCACCGCGCCCAGCGCCCCGGCCAAGGCGCCCCCGGCCAGCAGGACCTGCGCCAGGCCGACCCGCCCGTCCCGGTTCACCGGCCGGGCGGCGCGGGTCGCGCCCCAGGCCGCGCCGTAGAGAACAGCCGACGCCAGAACCAGCGCACCGTTGGCGTGATCGGCGAGCGGTGGCGGGAATTGGTCCGAGGCCGTCCAGTAGAAGAACATCCCGAAGATCAGCGAGGCGAAGGCCGTCATGTCGCCCAGCATCGTGATGAAGACGCCCCACCAGCCCGGCGCGGATGGTCCCGAGACGTAGGTGGGCAGCCGCAGCCCCATGCCCACGTCCTTCATCGGATGCTCGGGGATCAGCGCGGTCGAGGTCCAGAGCCAGTAGATCACGCAGGCGACCGCCAGCGCGGCGCAGATCCCGGCGAGGATATACATGTGGAACACCGGCAGGATGAATGCGCCTCCGGTGAAGGCGGCGGCCCACATCGTGCACCAGGCGGGTCCAGTCACCCGCGCCACGAGTTGCGGCTGCGCGTCGACGGCCGAGGTCACGATCGTCTCGCGCAGCCCCTCCTGCGCATCGGGCAGATAATAACCGCCCGCATCCATGCGCTCGACGATGCCGGGTTGATCCCAGAGCGGGTTGCGCGAAGTCACGTAGGGGATCGACCGGACGCCCCAGAACTTGTCGGGAATGTCGTGGGTCCACATCAGGTCGCCGGCGTTCCAGGGGTTGCGCTCTTTCATCTCGCCCCCCTTGGGACGCACTAGGTCCCACGCGAAGACCAGGATGCCCGAAGCGATGACGAAGGCACCGATGGTCGAAATCATGTTGAGATCGTCCCATCCGACGCCGGCAGGATAGGTGTAGACGCGGCGCGGCATCCCCATCAGGCCCGTCAGGTGCATCGGCAGGAAGGTAAGGTTGAAGCCCGTGAAGGTCAGCCAGAAGCTGATCCGGCCTAGCCTTTCGGACATGCGCTGTTTGCGGATGAACGGGTAGAAGAAGTAGATGCCCCCGATCAGCGGAAAGACCATGCCGCCGAATAGCGTGTAGTGCAGGTGCGCCACGACGAAGTAGCTGTCATGCACCTGCCAGTCGAACGGCGCGATCGCCACCATCACGCCGGTCAGGCCGCCGACCGTGAAGATCGCCAGCGCGCCCGCGATCCACAGCATCGGCAGGATCATCTTGACCCGCCCCGCCAGCAACGTCGCCACGAAGGCGAAAAGCTGGATGCCCGTCGGGATCACCACCGCCTCGGACGCGGCCGAGAAGAACCCAAGCGAGATCGTCGGCAGCCCCGTCGTGAACATGTGGTGGACCCACAGCCCGAAGGACAGGAATCCTGTCCCCACCGCCGACAGGACGATCCAGTTGTATCCCACCATGGGGCGCTGCGCGGCGGCTGGCACGACCATGGCCGCGATCGCAATCGAGGGCAGGAAGACGATGTAGACCTCCGGATGGCCGAAGATCCAGAAGAGGTGCTGCCACAGAAGCGGGTCTCCGCCGCGCTCGGGATCGAAGAACGGCCAGTCGAAGCTGCGCTGAAGCTCGAACAGGTAGTCCCCTGCGATCAACGGCGGGAAGGCGAAGAGGATCATCGCGCCGACCACCAGAACGTACCATGCGTAGAGCGGCATCAGGTTGATGCGCATGCCCGGCGGGCGGCACTTGATGGTGCCCACGATGAGCTCGACCGCGGCGGCGATGGATGCCACCTCGATGAAGGACAGGCCCAGAAGCCAGACGTCGGGGCCGATCCCTTCGTCGATGGTGGACAGGGGCGGATACATGAACCACCCCGCGGCGGGGGCCGCTCCGAACAGAAGCGAACCCATGACGAAGATGCCGCCGATCAGGAACGCCCAGAAGCCATAGGCCGACAGACGCGGGAACGGCATGTCGCGCGCGCCCAGGAACGCGGGCAGCAGCAGGATCGAGATCGCCTCGAACATCGGAACGGCGAAGAGGAACATCATCGCCGAGCCGTGCATCGTGAAGAACTGGTTGAAGCGGTCTGCGGAGATCAGGTCGTTGTCAGGCACAGCCAGTTGCAGGCGCATCACCAACGCAAGGCCACCTGCGATCAGCATGAAGCCGAAGGCCGACAGCGCGTACCACAGGCCGACTTCGGAGTTGTTGACCGCCGACCAGTAGCGCCAGCCCTGCGGGGCGTACCACGCCTTGTAGAGACGCTCTTCCGAGGCGCGCGACTCCTCGGGGTCGATGGGCGCGTTCAGCATCTCTTCGGTCGGCGGGTAGATACCCTCAGCCACGCGGACCTCGTGCTTTTCAAGGTCGCGGCGCGCGCTGGAGTCGCCGATGCGGGGGGCGTCCGTCATTCGAGACTCTCCAGGTAGGCGGCCATCGCGGCGATCTCTTCAAGCGGAAGGTGGTCGAAGGCGGGCATCTTGGCACCGGGCTTGATCGCCTCGGGATGCGAGATCCAGGCGATCAGGTCCTCCCGCGTGACATCCAGCGCCCCGGCAGCAAGGTTGCCCCGGCTGGCGAGGTGGGTCAGGTCCGGCCCCACCCGACCGCGCGCGGGCGTGCCGCGGATGGCGTGGCAGCCTCCGCAGCCCTGCGACAGGAACAGGTCGAGGCCCCGCGCCTGAAGCTCCGTCTCGGGCACTGCCGCGGGCTTGGCCTCGGCCTCGGCCCAGGCGGCGAAGTCGTCGGGCGTCATGGTCCGGGCGGTGAACGCCATCCAGGCGTGGCTTTCGCCGCAGAACTCGGCGCATTGACCGCGGAACTCTCCCGGCTCGGTGGGCATCAGGCTCATGCGGGTCACGCGGCCGGGAAACATGTCGGTCTTGCCCGCGATCGAGGGCAGCCAGAATGAATGGATCACGTCGTCGGCCTTCAACGTGATCTCGGACCGGATGCCCACCGGCAGCACGATCTCGTTTGCGGAATGGATCGGCTCGGATGCGCCCTCGGGCCAGTAGGCGACGCGGAACCACCACTGCTCGCCCGTCACCTCGACACGCAGACCCTCGCCCGGAGCACGCTGCTCCGGCATGATCGACAGCCCGAAGGTCAGAAGCGCGAACAGGACGACGGTGGGAAAGATGACCCCGCCGCAAAAGATCAGGAGGCGCGCGGACTTTGCCGAGACGGGTCGGGGCTTGGTGCGCCAAGCGTAGAAGATCAGCCCGTTCATGGCGAACCACAGAATCACCGCTCCGGCAAGCATGATCCAGAACAGGCCCGCCAAGGTGGACGCGTCGGCCCCGCCCGGATCGAGCGCCGATTGCGGGCCCTGGCACCCCGCCAGGGCAACGGCAAGCAAAGCTGAGAGAACAGGCGGGCGTCTCACGCTTTTGCGGCTCCGGCGGCAAGTTCCTCGGGAAGTGTCACGTGCCGCCTCTCGTCCTGTCTTTGCCTGCTGATGATAGTCGCCGATCCGGCATCATCCAGCCAGCTTGCGCAGCGCGGCGGAAAAATCGGCCTGGGTGTAGGGCTTCTTGACGACCGGCGCGTCGGGGAAGGTGTCGAGTATGCCACCCGCGCCGCCATACCCGGTCGCCAGGACGAAAGGCACTCCTTTGGAAGCCAGCGTCTCGGCCACGGCCACGCTTGTTTCGGTGCCGAGGTTCACGTCGAGCACGGCAAGCGCGATGTCCCTCTCCGCGATCTGACGCTGCGCGTCGGCCACCCCGGACGCGATGTGCACCGACGACGCCCCGAGGTCTTCGAGCATGTCGGACACGTCGAGCGCGATGATCATGTTGTCCTCGAGCACCAGCGCCGCACCAGAGATCGTAACGTCTGTGGCCGGGGCCTCGGACTGGTCGACCTCCGACACGGTTCCTGCCCGCGGGCGAACGAGGTGCCCCGGCACGGTGAAGCGTGCGGTCAGGCCTGTCATTCTGTAGCTGACCTCGGCCGTGCCGCGCAGGTCGTAGGGGATCGAGCGCTGGATGATCGTGGTGCCGAACCCCTCGCGCGTCGGCGCCTGCACGGGGGGTCCGCCGCTTTCGACCCAGTCGATCACCAGCGTCCCGTCGCGCTCCAGCCGGGTCGTGACAGTGACATATCCCGAGCTGTCGGACAGGGCGCCGTACTTGGCCGAGTTGGTCATCAGCTCATGCGTCACGAGCGCCATCGTGGTGAAGGCGTTAGGCGACATCTCGACCTCGTCGCCCGTCATGCGCAGGCGGTCGAACTGGTTGGCAAGATAGGCGCGCGCTTCGGTCAGGACCAGCTCCCGCAGGGGGGACCAGCCCCACTCGCGCTCGGTCAGCTGATCGTGGGCGCGCGACAGCGCGGTGATCCGCGTGTCGAGGACGCGGGTGTATTCATCGACCGACACGGTCCCGCCCCGGCTTTGACTTACGAGGCCGCGGATCAGGTTCAGGATGTTGCGGACCCGGTGGTTCAGTTCCGCAATCAACAGCTCCTGGCGTTCAGAGGCCTGCTTGCGGGCCGCCTCCGCCTCGTCGGTGAGCTTGAGGATCACCTCGATCAGCGTGACGCGCAGGCTTTCTGCTGTCCGGTGCTCGGCCTCGGTCCAGCGAACCGAGCGTCCGCTGACCGTCTGGCGCCAGGTCTCGAAGCTCTTGCGCGGGGTCAGGCGCACGTCGTTCGGCCCGGTCTCGACCGGCTTTTCGGGATTGCCCGCCCACTCGACCGTCTGTGTCACTGCGCGGCGGAACAGCACGATGTAGTCGCGCGGCGTGCGCGACACCGGCAGCGCCATCACTCCGGCGGCGCGGTTGGCGAAGCTGTCGGCACCCGGATAGTCCGCCGCGATGTTGTCGTTGACGTAGGTGGTCAACGGGGCCTCGGCGCCAAGGAACCGGGCGAGACCGTAGAACTCTTCTTCCTCTGGGACGCTGCCCTGGGCAATATACTGGCCTCCCGTGTAGAGGACGATGCCGTCGTGGGGAATCGTCTCGGCAATGCCGTCTGCCAGCGTCTCGAACCCGGCGGCGAGCCCTTCCCCGTTCGAGACCTGGCTCATCAGCATGCCATGCAGCCGGCGGGCGCGTTCGGCGTCCTCCAGCTCCTTGTCGGTCTCGTATTGCGCCAGCTCGTACGAGAACAGCTGGGCGAACAGCTCGAGCGACGAGCGACGCTCGAAATCGATGTAGCGGGGCGTCCGATGGTGGCAGGCGATCAACCCCCAGAGCTTGCCCTTGCGCAGGATCGAGATCGACAGCGACGCGGCCACGTCCATGTTGCGCAGGTATTCCAGGTGGATGGGCGACACCGCGCGCGTGCTCGACAGGGACAGGTCCAGCGGCTTGCCATCCGGCGACAGCGCCGGCTCGATCTCGTGCGTGGGGGCGTCTACGTCGGGAATGATCCGGATGAGGTTGCGGGTGTAAAGCTCGCGGGCCTGTCGGGGGATGTCCGAGGCGGGGAATCGGATCCCATGATACGAGGTCACGTCGCCGGACAAAGCCTCGGCGACAACCTCGCCCGAGTGGTCGTGGTCGAAGCGGTAGATCATCACCCGGTCGAACCCGGTCAGCATCTGGACCGCGCGCGCAGCCTCGTCCGTCGCCTCGCCAAGGGTGTCGCGCTTGCGCAGCCGCGCGATCAGCGCCTGCACCGTCGCCGCGTCGTCGCGATCCGCATCACCGGTGGTGGGCTCGAACTCGATCACGTAGGTCCGGCCGGACAGGTGCGCCGAGATGTCGAAAGCGCGCCCATCGCCGACGGGGTCCGCCCGGAACAGCCGCGCCGCCCCCTCACCCATGGACAGGACCTGAATGCGGGTCCGCAGCCGGTGCAGGAAATCGGGCGACAGATGCTCGGAAAGCCGCGTGCCAATCATGGCGGCCGGGTCAAGCCCCAACACCGCGCCGACATTGGTCGAGCCGTGGCACACCACCCAGTCCATCGTGACGGCGATGAGACAGCCGTAGTCCTGGACACGGCCCACGATGTGGATCGGCTCACGGTCGCAATTGGTCAGGTCCACGGCGTCTGTCGGCGCGGGCTGATCGAGATCAGGCAAGTTGGTGTCCTTTCTCTCCCGGCGCACGAGCGAGGGCAGTCTGGAAGATGTCGAAGATGCGCCGGGCGTCGGACACGACGCGGTCGGAGGCAGCGCCGCTTGCCGGCCGCGCCTCGAGCGCGTCGCAGGTCGCGCGCCAGGCGGACGGGTCGATGGGTGCGTCGAAATAGGCGTCTGCCGCCTGAACCTGAGGATCTGTGGACTCCTGCCATCTGCGCCGGAGCACCTTGGTCCCGAGGCGCGAACCCTGAAGCACATACTCCACTGCATCGCGGTCAAGCGGCACCCCAGCATCGGGTATCGACCCCGTCGCCACACCCAAACTGGCGAGGTCATGGCCCGCCCTGTCGGCCAGGTCGCGCAGCTCGGCACGCGGCGCGACCGCGTCGATAGCACGGAATGCGGCGTGGTGGGTCTGCATGAAGCGCGCAAACCCGGAACGGGTCGAGACGTCGGCGGTCGATATCGCTTCATCCAGGCGCGCATGTTGCGCGGCCGTGTCCGCCCGCAGGCGGGACCTGAGCGTCAAAACCGTCTCACTCGTCATACGGCCGTCCCTAAACCGAAATCAAAAGCGCAACGTGGCGCCGAAAGTTCCCTTCCGGCGCCACAAATCTGTTAGCGAGGTGCAGGCGCTATGGCCAGCCAGTTCCCTCAGGCTGCCTGCTGGGAGCGCCCGGCAAGGCTCGCGACGGTGCGATAGGCCAGCCGCTGGGCTTCCGCAATGTTTGCGCGCTCGGGATCGAGGCCCGCCGTGACCGTCAGCCAGCCCTCGTAGTTCGAGGCCGTCAGCAGGTTCACTACGGTGCGGAAATCGACCGACCCATCCTTGTCGCCGGGCAGCGTGAAGATGCCGTTGCGCACAGCCTCTTTCCAGGTCTGGTCGCTCATCCGCGCCTTGGTCAGCGGGCGGACGCGCACGTCTCCAAGGTGGACATGGCGCACGCGCGGCAAGTGGCGCGTCAGGACCTGCGTCGGTTCGCCGCCGCCCACATAGACCTGCGCGGTGTCGAACAGCAGGAAAAGATTGGGCCCGGTCTCCATCATCAGCTTGTCCACTTCCTCGGGGGTGTGGACGACGGTGCCGGCATAGGGCTGGTAGACCGCCGTGATGCCCTGATCGGCGAGCGCCGTGGCCAGCTGCTCGAGCTTCAGCCCGAAGCTGTCCCAATCCTCGGCGGAGAGGGTCGGGCGTTTCGACATGGGCACGTCCGACGAGAAGATCGCGTTCGACACCTCGCGCAAGATCAGTGTCGTACAGCCCACGAGCTTCATGCGCTCGACAACATCCTTCAGCGCCTCGCGCTCTTCCTCGACCGACAGCTGCAGGAGGTTCGTCCCATGATACGCCGCCGCCAGCGCGAGCTTGTCACCCAAAGCATCCTTGAGCGCGGCCGCGTCCTGGGGCAGTGCGCGTCCGTCCTCGACGCCCTCGTAGCCGAACTCGGCCACTTCGGTCAGCAGCGATTCGGCCGAAACCCGCGCGTCGAGCTGCGTATCGTCTTCGTTCATCCAGATGGCAGGGGTGGTGGCGATGCGTAGCATGAAGTCTCCTTTGTATGGCGGCGCAAAAGACGGCGAAGGCCCGAAGTGAACGGGCACGGTGCCGACTGCGCGCATGCTGGCGGCCGGTCCGCGCGAGCCAGAGCAGATCTGGTGCGCCGGAAGGGCCGGATGTGACCGCGCAGTCTCCTGCGCGAATGGCAGAAAGGTCGCCGGCCGCGCCCTGTGGACGCGCCAGTACGGAGACCATTCGCCGAACGATACTGGGTTCTATGTGGGGCAACAGGCCCGAGTGGTCAACCAGCGGGACTCGGGGGCCCTTCCCCTCGTTGCCAGGCATGGAACGGTGATTTTAGCCTAACCCACTGTTATTTATGCACCATTCTGCCGGGTCAGAACAGCCCCTGCTGCTTTGCGATCATCGCCGCCTGGGTCCGGTTCGCGGCGCCGATCTTGCGGTAGAGCGTCTTGACATGGAGCTTCACCGTCGGCTCGCGGATATCGAGATCGCGGGCGATCTCCTTGTTCGACAGGCCTTTGCAAAGCCGCTCGAGCACCTCGAGTTCGCGCGGCGACAGCTGCGCGGCCAGCGGGTGAGTGGCGACGGGATCGCTGGGCAAGAAGGCGTCCGCCTCGTATTCGGCACCTTGGGCCAGCGCCCGGATGGCTCTGACCAGCGCCGAGGGAGTCATGGTCTTGGGAAAGAAACCGCTCGCCCCGGCCGCGCGCGCCTGATGGGCCACGTCCGGTGTGGCCGTGCCCGAAATGATCGCGATCCGCGCCTCAGGTGCATGCTCTCGCAGCTCGCGAAGTCCGGCGAGGCCCTGCATTCCGGGCATGTTGTAATCCAGCAGGATCACCGAGAAGGACGCGCCGCCCCGCACCAGGTCAATCGTCGATGGCAGGTCGCTCGTCGTCTCGACCTCAAAGTCGCTCTCGGTCGACAGATATACGCGCAGCATCTCCCGCAGGAGGTCATGGTCGTCCGCGACGAGGATCTGCACTGGCGCGGAAGTCACGGTCAAACCTTGGTTTTTCCTCTTCGCAGGGTTGCGTCGGGCGACTCGGGGGTCGGTTGGCCTGCGGTTGGTACGGTACTTCCAAGAGGATCGCACCGTTCCCTTTGGACAGGTTGCCGAGCCACCGGCAGGACCGCGATACTTAGGCCGGTGCGACGTGCGAACGACGGACCGGTCGGGGCTAGGAGCATTCTTGCCGATGCCCCGCCGCCCCGCGAAGTCGGTGGCGCCATCGGTGCCGAAGACCTACCTCGGATGTTAATCGATACCACGCACCAGACGGAGACCTGCACCGCCATGACCGAAGCCGACCTGATCCAGCGATACTTCGCCGCCTTCAATGCCGGCGATGCCGATGGCATGGCCGCCCTGGTGGCCGACGACGTGCAGCATTATCCGAACCAGGGCGAGCTTCGCACCGGCAAGGACGCCTTCCGCGCCTTCCTGGCCGAGATGGACCGGGCCTACCGCGAAGAGGCGCGCGACCTCGCGATCTTCACCGGCCCCACCGGGCGCGTCGCCGCCGAGTTCGTGATCCACGGCACCTACCTTGAGGCGCAATCGGGCCTGCCCGAGGCGAACGGGCAGGTCTATGTCCTGCCCGTGGGGTCGTTTTTCGAAGTCGCCGGGGACCGGATCACCCGGGTCACAACCTACTACAATCTCGACGATTGGCTGCGTCAGGTAGGCGGATGAGCCTTACCTTCGAGACGCTGACCGACGCGCAGGTGGGCGATGCGCTGGACGACCTCGCCCGGCTCAGGGTCGAGGTGTTCCGCGCCTGGCCCTACCTCTACGACGGCGATCCCGCGAACGAGGCCGCCTATTTGCGCAGCTACGAGAATGCCGAAGGCGCGATCCTCGTGGCCGCCAGGGACGGCGCCCGGGTCGTCGGCTGCGCCACGGGAATGCCCCTTGAACGGCACGAGGACGCCAGCGACGTGCCGCTTGGCGATCTGGGGCTGAGAAAGGAGCAGGTCTTCTACTGCGCCGAGTCGGTGCTGTTGCCCGCCTATCGCGGCCAGGGCGCGGGCCATGCGTTCTTCGACCGGCGCGAGGCGCATGCGCGCGATCTGGGGTTCGGCGTCTCGATGTTCTGCGGAATCGAGCGGCCCGAGGACCACCCGCTGAAGCCTGCCGACGCCCGCCCCCTCGCCCCGTTCTGGGAAAAGCGCGGCTATCGTGCACGGGACGCGCACGTCACTATGACCTGGCGTGACATCGACGAGGACACGCCGAGCGAGAAGCGCCTGCGCGTCTGGACCAAGCCGCTGTGAGGGTCGCGTCCGCCACCTGGCCGCTGGAGCGGCACGCCGACTGGCAGAGCTATGCCGCCAAGCTCGACGCGTGGTTCACCTCGGCCGAGGCCGATCTGCTGGTCTTTCCCGAATACGCGGGGATGGAGAGCTGCCTGACCACGCCCCCCGGCCGCGACACGCCACAGGACTGGGTCGATCACGCCACGCGCACGGCCGACGAGGTACTGTCCCTGCATGCCGACCTGGCACGGCGGCACGGCCGGCACGTCCTGATGGGCAGCCTGCCGGTCGCGGCCGAGGCAGGCATTGTGAACCGCGCCTATCTGATCGCGCCCTCCGGCAAAGTTGTGTGGCAGGACAAGCAGATCCCGACCCCATACGAGCGCGCGCACACCACGCTGAGCCCCGGCGACCCGCTGCGCGTCTTCGACACCGCGCTCGGCCGGATCGGGGTGCTGGTCTGCCACGACAGCGAGTTTCCCCTGCTGGCGCGCGCGCAGCCCTGCGATGTCCTGCTGATCCCCGCCTGCACCGACGCCATGCGGGGCGCGACGCGGGTGCGGGCCGCAGCACGGGCGCGGGCACTCGAAGGGGCCTGCGTCACCGTGCTCAGCCAGACGAGCGGCGACGTGGACAACTGCTGTTTCCTCGACACCAACCGCTCCGGTGCCGGGATCTTCGCCCCGCCCGATCGCGGCTTTCCCGACGACGGCGTCCTTGCGCAGTTGCCGCCCGATACGCCCGGCTGGGCGCGGGCCGAGGTCGACATGGACGCTCTTGGGCTGCTGAAGGACGGCCGCGGCGAGGTCGCAATTCCGCTCGACTGGGCGCAGTCGGAAGGGTCTTTGGCAACAGTCACGCCGCTGGCGTGACCCTAGCCCTCGCGCAGCGCTTCCAGCACCCGAAGCGAGGCGAAGCCGTCCGGCACCATGCCACTGGCGCGCTGGTAGGCACGCACCGCAGCCACGGTCAGCGGACCGATACGCCCATCGACACCGGCGGTATCGAACCCCGCCTCGGTCAGGCGGCGCTGCAGTTCTTCGCGTTCGACGCTGCTGAGCGCACGGTCGCCGCGCGGCCATTCGCCCTCGATCGGCTCGCCGCCGGCGATCCGGTCCGCGAGATGCCCCACGGCGATCACGTAGGCATCGGCCGCGTTGTAGCGCTCGATCACCTGGAAATTCGGGAAGGTCATGAATGCCGGCCCTTGGGACCCGGCGGGCACCATGATCGACGCTTCGGCGTGATCGGGAATGGCCGAGCCATCCGCCGCCGTCACGCCAAGCGCGGACCACTCGGACGGCAATCGCTTGATGTCCCGCTTCGCAAGGCTGAAGTCAAAGCCCTGAGGCAGCGCGACCTCAACACCCCACGGCTGATCCAGAACCCAGCCATGCCGCGCGAGGTAGGCGGCGGTCGAGGCCAGCGCGTCCGCTGGATTCTCGCCCCAGATGTCGCGCTTGCCGTCGCCCGTGAAATCGACCGCATGGACCAGATAGGTCGTCGGGATGAACTGGGTGTGCCCCATCGCCCCCGCCCACGAGCCTGTCAGCGTCTCGCGCCCGGTGTCGCCGGAATCGAGGATCTTCAGTGCGGCGACCAGCTGCGCCTCGAAAAAGCTGCCGCGGCGGCCGTCGAAGGCCAGCGTCGCCAGCGCCTCGATCAGGTTGGTGCTGCCCCGGTGCGTGCCGTAGTTGCTCTCGAGCCCCCAGATCGCCGCCACGACCTCCTTGTCGACGCCGTATTGCGATTCGACCGCTTCGAGCACGCGACCGTATTTCCCAAGCGCGGCACGGCCGCTTTCGACCCGCGTGTCGGACACGGCGGTGTCGAGGTAGTCCCACAGGGTCGAGGTGAACTCGGACTGGTTGCGGTCGCGCGCGATCACCGCGGTGTCGTAAGTCAGCCCCTCAAGGGCCGCATCGGCGGTGGCGCGGCTGACGCCCTGCACCAGGGCGCGTCCCCGGAAGCGGGACAGCCACGTCTCGAACGCATCCTGGCGGGGCGAAACGGTGGGCAGGTTCTCGGGCCGCGCGCGCGGGACGAGCGTGATGGTCGCCAGGTTCGCGGGCGCGACCTCGGCCTTCGACGACGCCACGGTCTCGGAGACCGAAGTGCCGGCGGCGTCCTCGCGCGGGACGGGACGGGGCGTAGCCTCTTGCGCGGCGGCGGGCCAGGCCAGAGCGACGGCGATGATACAGGCGATACGCGGCATGCGGGACCTCCCTCGGATGTCGGGTATGCCGTCACCTATAGCCTCATTGCGTGCAGAAAAGAAGCAATCCGTGGCCAAGTTCACGGATCGTTGCCAACAGCGTGAGACGGGCGGTCACGCAGCGTCCCCCTTTTCCGCCACACATGGTGGCGCTAGGCCGGCTGCAGACACCGAGGGAGGCTCCCATGCTTGACGATATCGTGATCCTGGCCGGCGCACGCACCGCGATCGGCACCTTTGGCGGCGCCCTGGCCGGCACGCCGCCGATCGACCTTGCCACGACCGTCTCGAAGGCGGCGCTGGACCGCGCGGGCGTCGAGGGCGGGCAGATCGGCCATGTCGTCTTCGGCCATGTCATCAATACCGAGCCGCGGGACATGTACCTCGCCCGCGTTGCCGCGATGCAGGCCGGCGTCCCCGAAACGGTCCCGGCGATGAACGTGAACCGCCTCTGCGGCTCGGGCGCGCAGGCGATCGTCAGCGTGGTACAGTCGCTGGCCATGGGCGATGCGGATTTCGCCCTGACCGGCGGGGCCGAGTGCATGAGCCGCTCGCCCTACATCCTTCCTGCGGCCCGCTGGGGCCAGAAGATGGGCGACGTCGAAACCCGCGACATGATGCTGGGTGCGCTGAACTGCCCCTTCGGCACCGGCCACATGGGCGTCACGGCCGAGAACGTCGCGTCCGAGCATACGGTCACGCGCGAGGATCAGGATGCTTTCGCCCTGACCTCGCAGCAGCGCGCCGCGCAGGCCATTGCCGAGGATCGCTTCGCCGAGCAGATCGTCCCGGTGGAGATCCAAGTCAAGCGCGACACCGTCGCCTTCGCCAAGGACGAGCATCCCAAGGATACCTCGACTGAAAAGTTGGCCAGCTTGCGCCCGGTGTTCCAGAAGGACGGCACCGTCACCGCGGGCAATGCAAGCGGCATCAACGACGGGGCAGCCGCGCTGGTTCTGGCCCGTGGCGCCGCGGCCGAAAAGGCCGGCCTGACGCCGGCGTTCCGGGTGCTCGGGTACGGCCATTCCGGCGTCCGCCCCCGGGTCATGGGACTCGGTCCCATTCCCGCCGTGCGGAACCTGTGCGAGCGCACCGGCCTGACCCCGGGCGATTTCGACGTGATCGAATCGAACGAAGCGTTCGCCGCGCAAGCCATCGCGGTGAACCGAGAGCTGGGGCTCGACGCGGACCGCGTGAACCCGAACGGCGGCGCCATCGCGCTTGGCCATCCGGTGGGCGCCACGGGGGCCATCCTAACCGTCAAGGCGATGTACGAACTGCAGCGCACCGGCGGCAAGCGGGCGCTGATCACCATGTGCATCGGCGGCGGACAGGGGATCGCGTTGGCGATCGAGCGGATCTGAGCCGCCGTTAGCTCATCGTTAACCCGCTAGGCCATAGTTGACGGCTGAAGTGAGCGGGGACGCGATGCGGTCTGACAACGCCCTTGAGATCGAACGGGAACGGCGCGGACGGCTCGCCGCAGAGCGGACGTTCGCGCAACGCGAGCGCGAGCTGACCAGCCGGATCGCCAAGCTGGAGGCGACGTCCCGCCGCCTGACGCAAGAAATCGAGACGAAGCGCCGGGAAGCGGCGCGGCTTGATCAGTCGGGCGTCGGCCGCGCTCGCGACATCAAGGTGGTACGCAGTCAGCCGGACCAGGCCGAGCATCCGCTCTGGGCTGCGCTGCAGACCATCCCCGACGGCTTCGCGCTCTTTGACAAGGACAGCCGCCTGATCCTGGCGAATCCGGCCTACCTGGCAATCTTCGACGGCCTGACCGCGGTCGCGCCCGGCGTCAGCTACGATCAGCTGTGTGACCTTCTGGTCTTGGAAGGCGTCGTGGACGCCGCGCCCGACTACGAAGCCTGGCGCGCACGGATGAAGGACCGCTGGCAGCAGGACGAGATCCCGCCCGAGGTGCTTCGCATCTTCGACGGCAGGTTCATCAAGCTGGTAGACCGCAGACTGCCTGACGGCGGCGTCGTCACATTGGCCGTCGACCAGACGCAATCCCGGCGCCTCCTCTCCGCGCTCGACGCGCTGCCCGAAGGTTTCGTTGTCTTCGATGCGGATGACAAGATCGTCACCGCGAACGAGGCCTATCTGAACCTCGTCGGCCTAAATCGCGACGATCTCCGCCCCGGCACGACTCCTGCCGATCTATTTCACGGTGCTGCACGCCCCGAACATGAAGGGTCTGGCGCCGAAGAAATCTGCACGGCCGATGGGCGGCGGGTTCGCTTGATCGCTGTCGCGTTGCCCGATGGCGGACGCGCCGGCCTCAGCATCGACGTCACGGCTTTTGACGCCCGCCAGACAGAGCGTTCCGCTTTGTGAACGAGTCAGACCGCGCGACTGGCAGCCGAGGCGGCGCCAAGGACGCAAGGCTCTGACGAGTTCTCGCGATGCTCTGGCGGTGGAAAGTGCGTTTTCGATGCGCGGCTTACTGCCCGACGCGTGACGGCCCAACTGCTGCTGACCATTTCGGCCGATGGTATGAAGATCCGCGACCGGCGTCCCCCCTCAGGCCGCCTTGGCCGCCGCCTCGGCACCTCGGAAAAAGGCAGGCGCGTCTGGCTGTGACAGCTCGGGCGCGTAGGCGTAGCCGCCCGCGTCGAACGCGCGCAGGCCGTCGACCGAGTCGATCCGATGCTCACAGACGAACCGCGCCATGGCACCCCGCGCGCGCTTGGCGTGGAACGAGATCACCTTGGCCTCGCCGTTCTTCTCGTCGAGGAACCGAGGCGTGACGATCCGGAGTCCCAGCGCTTCGGTGTCGACCGCGCCGAAGTACTCCTGGCTCGCACAGTTCAGCACCGCCTGCGCCCCGACCGCGGCGGCGTCCTCGGCCAGTGCCCGCGCGATGCGGTCGCCCCAGAATTCATACAGCGACCGGCCGCGCTCCGTCTCCAGTCGCGTGCCCATCTCCAGCCGGTAGGGCTGGATCGCGTCGCGGGGACGCAGGACGCCGTAAAGGCCCGAGAGGATCCGCAGGTGACCGTCGCCAAAGCGCTGCGCATCCTCGTCCAGCGACGCCCAGTCGAGGCCTTGATAGGTGTCGCCGGCGAAGGTCTCGGCCGCGGGACGGCTGTTTTCCGGAGTCGGGTCCTCTTCCAGCGCCGCAAATCGGCCGTAGTTCAGCACGGCGAGCTTGTCGGACAGGCGCATGAGCCGCTTCAGATCGTTCACCGACAACTCACGCGCCCGCGCAGCGAGCAGGTTCGCCTGATCCTGCATCCGGGGCGGCGTCACCTCGGGCCGGGTTTCGGCCCAGTCGAGCTTCTTGGCGGGCGAGATCACGACGAGCATGGACGTCTCCTTCTTACGGTCTGGAGGGAATAGGCCGGCGGACGCGGGGCCTCAAGCCTCGCGGCAAACGGCGAGGAAGGCGTCCGCGAACCGGTCGAGCTTCGGCGGCGTCAGCCCCGGTGCGCGGGCAAGCTGCTCGCGGCTGTCGGGCCGGCGCTCGGCGATCCAGCGGATCGTGCCCGAGCTGCAGGACATGGACTTGCCGGTGCCATCCTCGCCCCGCACCAGGTCGCCCTGCACCGCCATCAGCCGGTCATAGACCTCTCCGGCGGCGCGACCGGCGAGCTTCATGCGCGCCGGGTGGAGCTCTTCGACGGCGCCCGCGATGACCTGCAGAAACTCGCGCCCGTAACGATCGAGCTTTGTCGCCCCCACGCCGCCGATCCGGGCCATCGCGTCCATGTCCGAGGGCTTCGTTTCGGCCATCTCGATCAGGGTGCGGTCGTTGAAGATGACGTAGGCTGGCACACCCTGCGCCTCGGCCAGAGCGCGACGCTTGGCCTTCAGCGCCGACAGAAGCGGCGCGTCCTCGTCCGACACCAGCGCCTTGGCGGCGGGGCGGTCCTTATCGGTCAGCACGTCCTTGCGCAGGTCGATGGACTGCTCGCCCCGCAGGATCGGGCGCGCGGCTTCGGTCATCACCAGCGCGCCGTGCCGTTCTGCATCGGGTCGGACAAGATCGTGCCCCATCATCTGCCGAAAGATCGCCTGCCATTGCCGCGGCTGATGGCGCTTTCCCACACCGAAAGTCGGAAGATCGTCATGGCCGCGCTGCTTCACCTTGTCGGTCTCGCGGCCGACGAGGATGTCGATCAGGTGCCCGGTGCCGAACCGTTCGGCGGTGCGCAGGATCGCCGACAGGGCCATGCGCACGGCTTCGGTGCCGTCGAAGGTCAGGGGCGGGCGATCACAGAGGTCGCAATTGCCGCAAGGCTCGGCATCTTCCCCGAAATAGCCGAGCAGCTTCTGCCGCCGGCATCCCAGCGCCTCGGCCAGCCCCAGAAGCGCGTTGAGCCGGCCATGGTCGGCGCCCTTGCGCTCGGGCGGGGCGAGACCCTCGTCGATCTGCGACCGGCGCAGGCGGATGTCGTCGGGACCGTAAAGCGTCATGGTCTCGGCCGGGGCGCCGTCGCGACCGGCGCGGCCGATCTCCTGATAGTAGGACTCGATCGACTTCGGGAGGTCTGCATGTGCGACCCAGCGGATGTCGGGCTTGTCCACGCCCATCCCGAACGCGACCGTAGCGCAGACGATCAAGCCATCCTCGACGGCAAAACGGGTCTCAACGGCGCGGCGGTCTTCGGCCACCATCCCGCCGTGGTAGGAACAGGCCGCGTGACCGTCGCGGCGTAGCGCGTCGGCAAGGCTTTCGGTCTTGGCGCGGGTGCCGCAATAGACGATGCCGGACTGCCCCCTGCGGCCTTCGGCAAAGCCGAGGATCTGCTGCCGGGGCTGGTTCTTGGGCCGGAAGGCAAGGTGAATGTTCGGCCGGTCGAAACCGCGCAGGAACATCCGCGGCTCTTCGCCGCCGAACAGGCGGGTGACGATCTCGTCCCGAGTCTCGGCGTCGGCGGTGGCGGTGAAGGCGGCCAGCGGCACGTCCAGAGCGCGGCGAAGCTCTCCGATCCTCAGGTAGTCCGGACGGAAGTCGTGGCCCCACTGGCTGACGCAATGCGCCTCGTCGACCGCGATCAGGCTCACGTTGGCGCGGCGCAGCATGTGGCTCGCGGACCCGAGGCGCTCGGGCGCGAGATACAGCAGCTTCAGCGTCCCGGTTTCAAGCTGCTCGTAGACCGCCCGCGTCTCGTCCTCGGTATTCGCCGAAGTCAGCGCTCCGGCGGCTACTCCGGCCTCCTGCAGGCCCCGGACCTGGTCACGCATCAGGGCGATCAGCGGCGAGACGACCAACGTCACGCCCTCGCGCATCAGCGCTGGCAGCTGGTAGCACAGGGACTTGCCGCCGCCCGTCGGCATGATCGCCAGCACCGGCTCGCCCGCCGCCACGGCCTCGACGATCTCGCCCTGGCCAGGACGAAATTCGGAGAATCCGAAGACGGAGGCGAGGATCGCCTGTGGCTCTTGCATGGGCCTGCCCCTGGGGTCGTTCTTGCGCGCCGCCACCGATCCCACATCGGGAATCGGGGGACAAGCGCGACCGCCGGCCTCAGTAGAAGGCGGGGATGTTGTTCATCAGGATGATGCGCAGCGCATAGATCGCGATGAGCGCAACCAGCGGTGCCAGGTCAAGGCCGCCCATCGGCGGCAGCACCCTGCGGATCGGACCGTAGAGAGGCTCGAGCAGGCGGGTCAGCCCGTCCCAGATCTGCGCAACCAGCGGCTGGCGCAGGTTGAGGACCTGAAAGTTGATCAACCACGACATGATGATGTGGGCGATCATGATGAACCACACCACGTCGAGGATGAGGAGGAGAATCTGAATAACCGAGAGCATCTGGGTCCCTGTTTAGCGTCGGCCGTTACGTAACCACGCGCCTTGCGCCGGGCAAGGCTTGACCGGCGCGTCGCGTCGCGGCACCTGGCGCCTTATGTACCCGATTTTACGCTTCACGAACGAACTCCGGCGATTCAACGACGCGCCAACGCTCGGCTTCTTCGACACCCATGTCAGCCGGCATCGGATCTGGCCGGTCGATATCGACGTCTGGATGGAGCTGAACAACGGTCGCACGCTGACGCTGTTCGACCTTGGCCGCATCGTGCTGTTCCGGCGGACGAAGGTGTGGGATTTCATGCGCAAGCAAGGCTGGGTCGGCACCGTCGCCGGATCGAGCGTGCGGTATCGCCGCCGGGTGCAGATGTTCCACAAGGTCGAGATGCGCAGCCGCATCGTCGGCCGGGACGCCAAGTTCCTTTACGTCGAACAGGCAATGTTCCGCGAGAGCGACGGCGAATGCACCAGCCACGTCCTGCTGCGCACCGCCGTCACCGACCGCAAGCGCATGATCACGATGGACGAGGTCGCCGAGACCTGGGGCGGGCTTGACTTCCCGCCCCTGCCCGACTGGGCGCGCGCCTGGTCTGAGGCCGACAACCTGCGCCCTTGGCCGCCGATGCAATAACCCTTTGCTGCCCGCCCCGCCCCGTGCTTCATGCGCGAGAGCAGGAAGGGGCATGGGCATGGCGCAGACGGTCGAGCGCAAGCGGATCTGGGGCTGGTTCTTCTTCGACTGGGCCAGCCAGCCCTACAACACGCTGCTCATCACCTTCATCTTTGGGCCGTATGTCAGCCAGGTGCTGGGCGACGGCTCGCGCGCGCAGGCGGTGTGGGGCTACGGCATCGGCGCGGCGGGGATCGTCATGGCTCTTCTGGCCCCGATCCTGGGCGCGATCGCCGACCAGACGGGGCGGCGGATGCCGTGGATCTGGGGGTTCTCGGCCCTTTACGTCATCGGCTCGGGGGCGCTGTGGTTCGGGGCACCGGAAAATTTCGACTTGGTGCGCACGATGGTGTTCTTCGGCATCGGCCTGATCGGGATGGAGTTCGCGACGATCTTCACCAACTCGATGCTGCCCGACCTGGCCACCCGCGAGACGATCGGCCGGATCTCGGGCACCGGCTGGGCTTTCGGCTACCTCGGCGGGCTGGTCTCGCTCGTCCTGATGCTCGTGTTCTTCGCCGAGGATGCCCTGACCCGCACCACGCTGATCGGGATCGAGCCGATCCTGGGCCTCGACCCCGCCACGCGCGAGGGCACGCGGTTCGTCGGGCCGTTCACGGCGATCTGGTACGTGCTCTTCATGATCCCCTTCTTCCTTTGGGTGCGTGACCCGCGCAGCAGTCGGCGCCGCGTGGATATCGGCGGCGCGCTGCGGGACCTCGGGCGCACGATCCGGCGCCTGCCCGAGACCCCGTCGCAGCTGACCTTCCTCATCGCGTCGATGCTCTACCGCGACGGGCTGGCGGGGGCCTACGCGCTCGGCGCGATCTTCGCCGCAGGCGTGCTGAACTGGAGCGTCGTGCAGACCGGCACCTTCGGGATCATCGCCGTGATTTCGGGCGCGCTCTTTGCCTGGATCGGCGGACGCGCGGACGAGAAAATCGGGCCGAAGCCGGTGATCGTCCTGTGCACCACCGTGCTTCTGTTCACCATCCTCGCCGCGATGTTCGTCGATCGCGACAGCGCGTTCGGCGTGCCGCAGGGCGTGACCTCGCAACTGCCAGACACGCTCTTCATGATCATCGGCGCGACCATCGGGGCCGCCGGCGGCGCGCTGCAATCTGCCAGCCGCTCGATGATGGTCCGGCAGGGGAACGAGACGCGCATGACCGAGGCGTTCGGCCTCTATGCGCTGTCGGGCAAGGCGACCTCTTTCATCGCGCCCCTGTCGATCGGGATCGCCACTTCTTTGACCGGATCGCAACATCTGGGCATATCGCCGCTTATCGTGCTTTTCGCCGTGGCCCTGGTGCTGCTAGTCTGGGTCAGACCCGAGGGAGACCACGTTTGATGAGTGCACTTCGTATCCTTGGCGTCTTGGGACTCGGCCTCCTGACCGCCTGCGGCACAGCCAGCCGCGACATCCCGACGCCCAGCCTTGCCGGGGTCGAGGTGACCCAAAGCGGCATGGCCAAGCAGCTCTTCGGCAACAAGGCGACGCCCGCGGCCCTGCCCTCGGCGCCCTACGGCTTTTATTCCAAGGGCTGCCTCGCTGGCGCGCAACAGCTGCCCGAGACGGGTCCGACCTGGCAGGCGATGCGCCTGTCGCGCAACCGCAACTGGGCTTTGCCCGAGACGATCGACGTGATCCAGCGCATCAGCCGCGCGGGCGCGGCGCATCCCGCGTCCAACGGCATCTACGTGGGCGACATGAGCCAGCCCTCGGGCGGACCGATGCTGACCGGCCACGCAAGCCACCAGGTCGGCCTCGACGCCGACATCTGGCTGATGCCCGCGATGCTGGGCCTGTCGCGCCAGCAGCGCGAGGGCATCTCGGCCCAATCCTACCGCCGCAACGCAGGCGCCTATACCACCAGCGACTGGTCCTCGTTCCAGGAGACGATCGTGAAGGCCGCCGCCACCGATCCCCGGGTCGAGCGCATCTTCATCTTTCCCGGCGCCAAGGTCGCCATGTGCGAGAACGCCACCGGCGACAGATCGTGGTTGCGCAAAGTGCGCCCCTGGTACGGCCACCACTACCATTTCCACGTGCGCCTCAGCTGCCCCGACAATGCGCCCGGCTGCGAGCTGCAGGATCCGCCGCCCGCTGGCGACGGCTGTGAGGAGGCTCGCCAATGGGTGCGCAACATCATCAACCCGCCCCCGCCGGACCCGGACGCTCCTGCCCCGAAGCCCAAGCGCGAATTGACCATGTCCGACCTTCCGCAGGCATGTCAGGCCGTCTTGGCGCGCTGATCCTCGCCCTCTCGACCCTTGCGGCCTGCGCCAGCCCGGCGCTGGAACCGTCTGGCTCGTGGGAGTGGCGCGAGGACGATCCGGCGCATGGCGGCTATTCCGCGATCGAGGTGCAGCCTGGCGGGCACGAGGCCATCGTGCTGTCCGACCGCGGGCGGCTCGTGCGGCTGCGCCTCTACCGCGGACCCAAGGGCCGGATCGCGCGGATCGAGAGCGACGGCGGCACGATGCTGACCCCGCCCGAGCGCAAGCAGTACGCCTTCGACCCAGAGGGGATCGCGGTTCCGCCGGACCAGTCGCGGCTCTTCGTCTCGACCGAAGGTCAGATCACCGGCGTGCTGGAATACGCCAGCCCGGACCGCGCACCCACGATCCTGCCAATCCCCGAGACGTTCCACCAGCTTCCCAACAACAACGCGCTCGAAGGTCTCGCCATGGATGCGAATGGCGCACTCTGGACCACGCCCGAGGACACGCCGGGCGAGAGCCTGCCCACCTACATTTTCCGCGGCACCACATGGCAGGACGGCCCAGCCCTGCCCCGCCGCGGCGAGTTCGCGCCCGTGGGCCTTGATTTCGACGACACCGGGCGTCTCTATGTGCTCGAGCGTGATCTTGAAGGGATTCTGGGATTTCGTACCCGCGTGCGCCGCTTCACCTTTGCCGGGAACGAGGTCGCGACCGAGGAAGAGCTGTTCGCCACGCTGCCCGGGACGCACGACAACCTCGAGGGTATCGCCGTCTGGCGCGACGACGCGGGAGAGCTGCACCTGACGATGATCTCTGACGACAACTTCTTTTTCTTCCAGAAGACGCAGCTTGTGGAATACGACCTCCCGAACTGAGCGGCCCTTGCGCCGCGCCGGGAACGGCGCTATGCGCCCCCGTCCCGCGCGCGTGGGAACAAGTCTCCGACCACCTTGTCTAAAAAACGGACTCAGACATGACCAAGCTTCTTCCTGGCGTCCTTGCCATGGCCATCGTCGTGGTGGCTTCGAACATCCTCGTGCAGTTCCTGCTTCTGGGCGGCCTGCTGACCTGGGGCGCCATCACCTACCCCTTCGCTTTCCTCGTGACCGACGTGATGAACCGCGTCTATGGGCCGCAGACCGCCCGGCGCGTGGTCCTCGCCGGCTTCCTGGTGGGGGTCCTGTGCTCTCTGATCGGGTCGCAGATCATGCTCGAGGGCGATGGCTACACCTATGCCGCCGTCCCGTTGCGCGTCGCCGTCGCCTCGGGCGTCGCGTTCCTTGCAGCGCAGCTGACCGACATCTTCGTGTTCAACCGGATGCGTGGCGGGGCGTGGTGGAATGCGCCGCTGATCTCGTCGGTCGCGGGCTCTCTTCTTGATACGGCGCTATTCTTCACCATCGCCTTCGCAGCCTTCCTCAGCTTCGGCCCTACTGCCGACAGCCAGATTTCCTGGGCGTGGGACGCGGCGTCGTTCCTGAATGTCGGCCCGGATGTCCCCCTCTGGATCAGTCTCGCGGTTGCTGACTGGATGGTCAAAATGGCCCTCGTCTTGATCGCCCTCGTGCCCTTCCGGATCATCACGAAGAATGTGACACAAAATCCTGCATGATAGTGTTTGACTGACGCCAAATCTGTGCCACGCTCCGCTTATCGGCAATCAACGAAAGGAGGTGGTCCAGTGTCTAGAATGATGCAGGAGTGTGAGGGCGGAACAGTCATGGGGGCCGACGTCCAAGGGCAGTCCTGAGGACGAAGAACTATGATTGGGTCGGACCCTAACCGGGCCCACCTCCGAAACATTCGAGGGACCGTCGTTATCCGGCGGTCCCTTTTCCTTTTGCTCGGAGCGTGCGGTTCCAAAACTGGGCCGCCGAAGAACTGACAGGCATGTCCTTCACAGGATCGTGAGGCTGTCGATCCCGCTGGCGGCACCGGTGTCGAGGGCATCATGACGACGCTATTGATCCGTCTCGCAATCCTCGCGGCGCTCTCGGCTGCCTCCGGTCAAGCCATCGCGAAGACCTCGATCGGTTTTGGCGAGGCGACTGTGCCGGCCCATCGGCACGCTGTTCGCGGGCGTGACCACGTTGCTATCGAAGCTCGCTACGGCCATCGCCGTGGCACGCGTTGGCGCGGTTAGCCGCGCGACCGGCAACCTTCTGGACGGCAACTCCTTCGAGATCGTCTCCTTGCGGATGCGGCCTCTGCCTATCCCGACCGATCTATGCTGAGGCAAGCCCCGTCAACATGGCCACCGGCATCACCGCTATCCTGATAAGCGGCATCTTATCGCTGGTACTGCTGAGATGCGACCGCCAGAGGCCCGTGGCCATCGGCTACGAAAGCAACATCGTCCTTGCGCTTAATGCCCTGTCGGTGGTTCTTCTTTTCCCATGAGCTTGCGCGTCAACGACCGGATTCAGATCGAGGATTGGGAGCTCGTCGAACAGTTCGTCCAGTCGGGCGGACCCGGCGGGCAGAACGTCAACAAGGTCGCCACCGCGGTCGAGCTGCGATTCGAGGCCGAGCGTTCGCCCAACTTGCCGGCCCCCGTCAAGATGCGCCTGCGCCGCCTCGCGGGGCGTCGCTGGACCCGAGAGGGCGCGCTTCTGATCAAGGTGGACGAGACGCGCCACCAGGCCCGCAACCGCGCCATCGCCCGTGACCGGCTGGCCGAACTGATCCGTCAGGCGCTCGAAAAGCCCAAGCGGCGGGTACCGACGAAGGTCACGCCCAACCAGAAACGAAAGCGCCGCGAGGCCAAGCGCCAGCGCGGCGAGGTCAAGGCACTCCGCGGCCGCGTCGACCGCGATTGACGGCGGGAGGTTAAGCCCCCCGCCGATCGATTCTCAGTACTCGACGACCGAGCGGATTGACTTGCCCTGGTGCATCAGCTCGAACCCGTGGTTGATCTCGTCCAGGGTCAGCTTGTGGGTGATCATCGGGTCGATCTCGATCTTGCCCTGCATGTACCACTCAACGATCTTCGGCACGTCGGTCCGGCCCCGCGCGCCGCCGAAGGCCGAGCCCTTCCAGGTGCGCCCCGTCACCAGCTGGAACGGCCGGGTCGAGATCTCCTCGCCCGCGCCAGCGACGCCGATGATGATCGACTCGCCCCAGCCCTTGTGGGCGCATTCCAGCGCCTGCCGCATCAAGGGTGTCTTGCCGATGCACTCGAACGAATAGTCTGCGCCGCCTTTCGTCAGGTCCACGAGGTAGGGGACCAGGTCGCCCTCGACCTCGTTGGGGTTCACGAAATGGGTCATGCCGAAGCGCTCGGCCATTTCCTTCTTGGAGTCGTTGATGTCGACGCCCACGATCATCTCGGCACCGACCAGACGCAGGCCCTGGATCACGTTCAGACCGATGCCGCCCAGGCCGAACACCACACAACGCGAGCCAGGCTCGACCTTCGCTGTGTTGATGACGGCGCCGAGGCCGGTCGTGACGCCGCAGCCGATGTAGCAGATCTTGTCGAAGGGCGCGTCGGGATTGACCTTGGCCAGCGCGATCTCGGGCAGGACCGTGAAGTTCGAGAAGGTCGAGCAGCCCATGTAGTGCAGGATCGGGGTGCCATCCTCCATCGAGAAACGCGAGGTTCCGTCAGGCATCAAACCCCGGCCTTGGGTGGTGCGGATGGCCTGGCAGAGGTTCGTCTTGGGGTTCAGGCAGTATTCGCATTCCCGGCACTCGGGCGTGTAAAGCGGGATGACGTGGTCGCCGGGCTTCACGCTGGTCACGCCTTCGCCGACCTCCTGCACGATCCCGGCGCCCTCGTGGCCCAGGATCGCGGGAAAGGCGCCCTCAGGGTCGTCGCCCGAGCGGGTGAACTCGTCGGTGTGGCACAGGCCCGTTGCCTTGATCTCGACCAGCACCTCGCCCGCGCGTGGGCCTTCGAGGTTCACATCCATGATTTCCAGGGGTTTGCCGGCCTCAAGGGCCACCGCGGCGCGCGTCTTCATCTTCGTCCTCCGAACTGTTCGAGCAGTCTGTATATTGCGCGCGCACCCTACCCCCCATGCCGCGGCACGCAAGCGGCCGGGTTGCTCCTTGGCCCGCAGGATGCACATATGCCTCGGAAATCCGGGGGAGAACGGCCATGGTCGACATCGCGACGCGCGTCTGGAACCACAAGTGGAAGATCGACCCGATCGTGCGGTCCCTGATCGACTCGGATTTCTACAAGCTCCTGATGTGCCAGACGGTGTTCCGCCGTCACCCCACGACGCGGGTCACGTTCAGCCTGATCAACCGCACGAAGTCCGTCCCGCTGGCCAAGCTGGTGGACGAGGGCGAGCTGCGCGAACAGCTCGACCACATCCGCAGCCTGTCCCTGTCGCGCGGAGAGTCGACCTGGATGCGCGGCAACACCTTCTACGGCAAGCGGCAGATGTTCACCCCCGCCTTCATGGACTGGTTCGAGAACCTGCGCCTGCCCGCCTACCACCTCGAACGGGTCGGCGACCAATACGAGCTGACCTTCGAAGGCAACTGGCCCGAGGTCATGCTGTGGGAAATCCCGGCCCTCGCCGTCCTGATGGAGCTGCGCAGCCGCGCGGTCCTGCACGACATGGGCCGCTTCGAGATGCAGGTCCTCTATGCCCGCGCGATGACCAAGCTGTGGGAGAAGATCGAGCGTCTGCAAAAGCTGCCGGATCTGAGGATCGCCGATTTCGGCACGCGCCGGCGGCATTCCTTTCTCTGGCAGGACTGGGCCGTCCAGGCCATGCAGGAGGGGCTGGGCGACGCCTTCACCGGCACCTCGAACTGCCTGATCGCCAAGAACCGCGACCTCGAGGCGATCGGCACGAACGCGCATGAGCTGCCGATGGTCTATGCGGCGCTGGCGGATGACGATGCCCAGCTGCGCCAGGCGCCCTACGAGGTGCTTGCCGACTGGCACGAAGAGCATGACGGCAACCTGCGCATCATCCTGCCCGACACCTACGGGAGCAAGGGGTTCCTTGAGCATGCGCCCGACTGGCTGGCGGGCTGGACCGGCATCCGCATCGACTCGGGTGATCCCGTCGAGGGCGCCGAGACGGCGATCCGCTGGTGGAAGGAACGCGGCGAGAACCCGCGCGAGAAGCTGGTCATCTTTTCGGACGGGCTCGACGTGGACAAGATCGAGGATCTACACGCCCGCTTCTCGAGCCGGGTCCGAACCAGCTTCGGCTGGGGCACGCTATTGACCAACGACTTCCGCGGCCTCGTGAAGGACGACGCGCTCGCTCCATTCTCGCTGGTGTGCAAGGCGCGCGAGGCGAACGGCCGCCCCACGGTCAAGCTGTCGGACAATCCCGAGAAGGCCACCGGCCCGCAGGACGAGATCGCCCGCTACCGCCGCGTCTTCGAGGTTGGCCACCAGGAGCGGCGCGAGGTCTTCGTCTAGGCTGCCAGCGCCAGCGCCGCCCAGCCGGCAGTCTCGGCCATAAGCTGCGTGGCACCGCAGGCATCGCCCGTCTGTCCGCCCATCCGCTTGAGGCATAGACGGCGCACGGCGGCATAGGTCAGCAGAATGGCGAGGACCGCCCAAAACGCCTCCCACCCCAGCACCAGCGCCAGCACCGCTGCCAAGCCGCCGCTGCGCCAAAAATGCGGCGCACCCATCGCAAGCGTGCTGAGCCCGCCATCCCGCGCCGAGGGCAGCGCTGTCAGGAGACGCAGCATCGCGATGCGGCTGACGACCCCGAGAAACAGGAAGGCACTGGCCGAGCCAACCTCGGCAATGGCCGCGACCTGCACCAGCGACACGGCGATCAGGGCAAGGACGCCGTAGCTGCCGACGCGGCTGTCTTCCATGATGGCAAGCACATGGGGCCGGTCGCGTCCGCCGCCGATCCCGTCGGCGAAGTCGCCCACACCATCGAAATGCAGCCCGCCCGTGACCAGCATCACGGCCGCCAGCGCCAGGGCCGCGCCTAGCAAGCCGCCGTCGGCCACCCCGAACGCGGCCCACCCGGCCAGCGCCGGGACAATCCCCGCCACGGGGAACGCCCAGGCGGCGTCCTTCAGCGCGGGCGGCGTGTCCAACCGCCCGACCGGCAGCCGCGTCAGGAACAGGATCGCGACTCGGATCTCGTCGAGGATGCGCCTCATCCGATGCCGGCCTCGGCGAAGGTGGCCATGCCGTCATGGGCGGCGAGCGCATTGCGCAGGACCGACAGCGCGATCGCCGCACCCGACCCCTCGCCCAGCGCCATGCCCAGATCGAGGATCGGCCGCTTCCCGATCGTCTCGAGCATCCGCGCATGTCCCGGCTCGGCGCTGCGATGCGCGACGAGGCAGTGGGCGAACAGCTCGGCCTCGTGCGACCAAAGCGGCAGGGCCGCGGCAGTGCAGATGAACCCGTCGAGCATCACCGGGATCCGCCGCGCCCGCGCCGCCAGCACCGCGCCAGCGATCGCAGCCTGTTCGCGCCCGCCCAGCGCAGCCAGACGCTCCAAGGGCTGCACGCCGGAATGGAGCGACCCGCCCCGCTGCACCACGGCCACCTTGCGCGTCAGCATCTGCGGGTCGGCGCCGGTGCCCCGCCCGACCCAGTCAACGGCCTCACCGCCAAGGCAGGCATGGGCCAGCGCCGCCGCAACGGTGGAGTTGCCGATGCCCATTTCGCCCAGAAGGACGATGGTGGCCGCGGGATCGACGGCCTCGGCCCCCGCACGCATCGCCGCAAGGCACTCGCTCTCATCCATCGCCGGACCTTGCGTGAAGTCCGCCGTCGGCCGGTCAAGGTCCAGCGGCAAGACCGTCATCTCGGCCCCCGCGACCGCGCAGAGCTGGTTGATGGCCGCGCCGCCGGCTTGGAAGTTGGCGACCATCGCCGCCGTGACCTCTTGCGGAAACGGGTTCACGCCGTGGGCGCAGATACCGTGGTTGCCGGCAAAGACCAGCGCCTGCGCCCGTTCGATCCTGGGCCGCACGGTGCCTTGCCAGCCCGCCATGAAGATCGCCAGCTCCTCCAGTCGGCCCAGCGATCCGGGCGGCTTGGTCAGTTCAGCCTGCCGGGCCTGCGCGGCCTCGGCGGCGGCAAGGTCCATTGCGGGCAGATCTGTCAGGCTGCGCGCGAGCGCATCGAACGAGGAAAAGTCAGGCTGCACCGGGTTTCACCTTCAGCGGTTGGCCTGCGACGACGAGGAACACCTCGTCCGCCGCGTCGGCGATGGTCTGGTTCACGGCACCGGCCGCGTCGCGGAACCGGCGGGCAAGTGCGTTGTCGGGGACGATGCCAAGGCCGACCTCGTTGGTGACGAAGATCACGGGGTGGAACAGGTCGGGGAGCAGGTTCGCGGCCTCGTCGGCGGCGGCGCGCCAGTCGGCCTCGGCCAGCATCAGGTTGGTCAGCCACAGGGTCAGGCAATCGACGAGGCGCGGCCCGGTATCGCTGGCCCGCAACGCGCCGATCAGGTCGACCGGCTCTTCGATGAGGCGCCATTCAGCGCCGCGTCGCGCCCTGTGGGCGGCGATGCGGGCGTACATCTCGTCATCCTGCGGCTGGGCAGTGGCGATATAGGTGGGGGCGCCGCCAAGACCTGCGACGGACCGCTCGGCGAAGGCTGACTTGCCCGACCGTGCCCCGCCCGTGATGAGGATCGACTTTGCCATGCTAAAGTGACACATCACAGGCTGCGAAAAAAGGAAAGCCTCGCCATCGATGCCGCGCCCCGATCTGCTTTTCGTCCGCCACGCGCCGGCGGTGGATCTGACCCGTTTGTGGGGCCGGTCCGAGGTCGATGCCACGCCGGACCCCGCCGCCGTTGCGGCGCTGCGGGACATGCTGGGCGAGGTCGCCACCGTCGTCAGCAGCCCGGCGCGCCGCTGCGTCCAAACCGCCCGAGTGCTGTTTCCCGACATCAAGGCCGCGCAGGATGACCGCCTGTGGGAGCAAGATTTCGGCCGGTATGACGGCGCGCCGCTGACCGAGTTGCCCGATCTCGGCCCCCTCACCGGCGACGCGCTCGCCGTCCACAGGTGGGAGGGGGGCGAGAGCTTCACCGACCTCTGCGCCCGCGTCGCCCCCGCGCTGGCCCCACTCTCAGCCGAAGGGCCGGTCGCTGTCGTGGCCCATGCCGGCACGATCCGCGCCGCGCTTGCCGCAGTCGTCGGCCCCGGCGCCGCGCTCGCCTTCGAGGTCGCGCCCCTGTCCCTGACCCGCATGACGGCGCATCCCGGCGGCTTCGCGATCGGCTGTGTCAACGCGAGGCCGCGATGAGCGGGCATTTCGGCGAGTGGATGCAGGGCCGTCTCGGCCCCGGCGGCCCGTTGGCCCTCGTCACCCTGTCGTGCCCGCTGTCCCCGGTAGAGGTCTCGCCCGGGGCGGGCCCGTTGCTGCCGCCCGAACGGATCGCAAACTTCTGCGCCGCGCTTGGCGTAGCCGACCCGGGGCTTGGGCTGGTCGCACGGCTGCCTCTTGGCGGAGGAACGGGCGCCTCGACCGCGGCGCTTTTGCAGATCGCGCGCGCGGTCGGCTTTCACGATCCCGACCGCCTCGCCGCCGCTTGCCTCGCGGCCGAGGGGGCTAGCGATCCGCTGATGCTGGCGCGCCCAGACGGCGTACTCTGGGCCCCGCGCGAGGGACGCGCGCTGGCCAAGGTCGCGCCGCCCCCCGCGGCCGAGATCGTCGGCGGCTTCTGGGGACCGCCCCTGCCGACAGACCCCAGCGACATCGCCTTCCCCGACATCGCGGACCTTTTCCGCCTCTGGTCCGGCCGGGACCTGCCCCTCTGCGCCGAGATCGCGAGCGAATCCGCTCGCCGCACCACGACCGCCCGCGGACCGGCCGACGACCCCACCGCAACGCTCGCCGCCGATCTCGGAGCTTTGGGCTGGGCGCGTGCGCATACCGGCTCCGCCCGCGCCCTGATCTATGCACCGGGCACCGTGCCTGCCGCCGCCGAGGCCGCGCTGGCCGAGGCCGGCCTGACCGACATCGTCGGTTTCCGCACCGGTGGCCCGGCATGATCGGCGCTATGGCGGCGGCCCTGGCGCTCGATGCGGTGCTTGGCTGGCCGCAAGTCGCCTATAACCGGATCGGCCATCCAGTGACGTGGATGGGCCGGTTGATCGCGCTGCTCGACACGCGACTGAACGACGGCACTCCAGAGGCACGCCGCCGCGCAGGCGTCCTGACGGTCGTTGTGACGCTGGCAGCGGTGCTGGTCCCGGCGGTCTTTCTGCAAAGCGCGCTGTCCGGCGGACTGACGGCGACACTGGTGACCGGGCTTCTGGCGTGGCCGCTGGTCGCGGCGCGGTCTCTCCACGATCACGTCGCGGCGGTCGCGGTGCCCTTGGCCGCCGGCGACATCGCAACGGCGCGGGGGGAAGTCGCCAAGATCGTCGGACGCGACCCGGCGCAGTTGGATGCGTCGGGCATCGCGCGCGCCGCCATCGAAAGCCTTGCAGAGAACGCCAGCGACGGCGTTATCGCGCCGCTGTTCTGGGGCGCGATCTTCGGCCTGCCGGGGATCGCCGCATACAAGGCCATCAACACGATGGATTCGATGATCGGCCACCGTACCCCGCGCCATGAACACTTCGGCCGCGCCGCCGCGCGGGTCGACGACGTCGCGAACTGGATTCCCGCGCGCCTGACCGGAGCGCTGTTCTGCGTCGTCGCCCCCGCACCAAAAGCGGCGCTTAAAGCAATGCGGCGGGACGCGCGAAAGCACCGCTCGCCCAATGCCGGCTGGCCCGAAGCGGCGATGGCCGCGGCGCTTGGCTGCCGCCTGTCCGGTCCGCGCGTCTATGGCGACCGTGTGGCGGACGAGCCGTGGCTGAACGCGGACGCGCCCGATGCGACGGCCGCGGCGCCTGGCCGGTCGCTCGACCTCTATCGCCGGGCGATCCTGATCGCAGGGGCGGTGCTGGTGGCGGGGTGGGTCGCATGAGGGATCACGGCGGCAATCTCGACGCGGCAATGATGCGGTATGGCGGCGACGGCTGGCTCGACCTGTCCACCGGGATAAACCCGCGCGCCTACCCCGTGCCCGACCTGCCCTCCCGCGCCTGGACCGCACTGCCCACCCGCGCCGAGATGGCCGCGCTGTCGGACGCGGCGCGGGCGGCCGTTGGCACGACGGCTACGGTCGTGCCAATGGCCGGGGCGCAGGGGGCGATCCAGGCGCTGCCGCGCGTGGTCTCCGGCAGGTCGGCGCGAGTGCTGGGTCCGACCTACAACGAGCATGCAGGGGCGCTGGTCGGGGCCGGATGGGAGGTCGCCGAGATGACCGAGATCGGGGCGCTCGAAGGCGCTGATCTTGCCGTGGTCGTGAACCCGAACAATCCGGACGGGCGAAGCTGCACGCCCGATGCGCTGCGCGCGCTGGCCGCACAGGTCGCTACGCTGGTCGTGGACGAGAGTTTCTGCGACGTCGCGCCCGAGCTGTCCCTTGCGAAGGACATGCCGTCGAATGCAGTGATCCTGCGGTCCTTCGGCAAGTTTTTCGGCCTCGCGGGCGTGCGGCTGGGCTTCGCCCTGACCGCCGGGCCTTTGGCGGCCAAGCTGCAGGCCGAGGCTGGTCCGTGGCCGGTCTCGGGCGCCGCGATCGAGATCGGACGGCGGGCCCTGTCCGACACGGGGTGGCAGGCCGAGACTCGCGAACGGCTTGTTCGCGACGCCGAGCGGCTCGACCGGCTGGCGGCTACCGCGGGTTGGCGGTTGGTCGGGGGCACAACCCTGTTCCGTACCTACGACGCAGGCCACGCCGCCGCGGCACAGGACAAGCTGGCGCGGGGCCGCGTATGGAGCCGGATCTTCCCCTATAGCGACGGATGGATTCGACTGGGCCTGCCGGACGGCGACGGCTGGGCGCAGCTTGAGGCCGCGCTTTAGCGGGCGAGGCACAGCAGGCCGTCCACGTCCAGATGCGCCTCGAGATGGTCGGCCAGCGCGTCGAGCGTCGCCTCGACGCCGGCGCCATAGCCGGCCTCGGACACGACACCGAGGCCGGCCAGCCATGCCGCACGGAACGCGTCGTCGGTGAACATGCCATGCAAGTAGCTGCCGGCGATGCGGCCGTCGGCGCTGACCGCGCCTTCCGGGGTGCCGTCCACGAAACCGAAGGGGCGCACGCGGTCGGGGCCGTCGGTTGCGCCCATGTGGATCTCGTAGCCGTCAAAGCACTGCCCGGTCGCCGCGTGGATCGCGCGCACCTCGGTCAGGCGCTTGTCGGGCGACATCGTGGTGGTAACGTCCAGCAGGCCAAGGCCCGGGTCGGCGCCCCGCGCGCCCTCGACCCCCTGCGGATCGGCGACCTCGCGCCCGAGAATCTGGTAGCCGCCGCAGATGCCCAGCACATGGCCGCCGCGCCGGACGTGGGCGGCGATGTCGACGTCCCAGCCCTGCGCGCGCAGGCAAGCAAGGTCGCGCCGCGTGGACTTCGTGCCGGGGACAATGACCACGTCCGCGTCGCCCGGCAGCGCCTGGCCGGGGCCTAGCATGGTCAACCGCACGCCCGGCTCGGCCGCCAGCGGGTCGAGGTCGTCGAAATTCGCGATCCGTCCGAGGCGCAGGCAGACGATGTGCAACCCCTCGCCCCTTCCCCCGCGCAGGTCGAGCGCGTCTTCGGCCGGCAGCCTCCACGCGCCGTCGAACCACGGGCAGACGCCGAAGCCGCGCCAGCCGGTGCGCGCCTCGATCAGCCGATAGCCGTCATCGAACAGCGAGGGGTCGCCCCGGAAGCGGTTGATGAGGAACCCGCCGATCAGCGCGGCGTCTTCGGGGTCGATCACCGCCTGGGTGCCAACGATCTGTGCGATCACCCCGCCCCGGTCGATATCGCCGGCCAGCACCACGGGCACGGCGGCCGCCCGCGCGAAACCCATGTTGGCGATGTCGCCGGCGCGCAGGTTGACCTCGGCCGGGCTGCCGGCGCCTTCGACCAGCACCAGGTCATGGGCGGTCTTCAGGCGAAAGAAGCTCTCGAGCACCTTTTCGAGCAAGTGCGGCTTCAGCTTGGCGTAGTCACGGGCGCGAACGGTGGTCAGGCGGCGGCCCTGCACGATGACCTGCGCGCCGGTGTCGGACTCGGGCTTCAGCAGGACAGGGTTCATGTCGGTGTGGCGGGGCAGATCGGCGGCCATCGCCTGCAGCGCCTGCGCGCGGCCGATCTCGCCCCCGTCGGCCGTAACGGCGGCGTTGTTCGACATGTTCTGCGGCTTGAACGGTGCCACCGACAGGCCGCGCCTGCGCGCAGCACGGCAGAGGCCCGCCACCAGCATCGACTTGCCCACGTTCGAGCCCGTGCCCTGGATCATCAGCGCGCGGGTCATCCGACTTCTGCCACGGTCAGTTCGGGCGGGCAGAACAGGCGAATGGGCGGCCCGCTGGTCCCGATCCCGGAGGACACGACGAGCTGCCGCGTCCCCTCGCTCAGATGCCCGTAGGCGTAGCGCACGCCGAAGCGCGAGGGGACCATCCACGGCCGCCCCGCGAACCGGATCTGCCCCCCATGCGTGTGCCCCGACAGCGTCAGGTCCACGTGATCGGGCAGATCGGCAAACGCGTCCGGCTCGTGCGCGAGCAGGATGGTGAACAGCCCGGGATCGCAGCCTTGAAGCGCCGCCTCGACATCCGCTCCGCCGATGCGGCGGCCATAGGCCCGCTGCGATTCCAGCCCGGCGAGAGTGAAGGGAACGCCGCCGGCCTCGAGCACCCGCGCCACATTCGACAGGGGCGGCAAGCCAACCGCGGTCAGCGCGCGGTGCCAGAATGTCTCGGCCGCGCGGCCGCGGCGGGCGACCGGATCGTCCTTCCAGTCGTGGTTGCCCATGATCGCGTGAACTCCGAGCGGCGCAGTCAGGCGCGCGAGGTGCGGCACGACCTCCGGCGGGGTCAGCGGCCGCATTCCCCAGGAGTGGCCCACGTAGTCACCCAACAGGCAGATCATGTCGGCCTCCAGCCCCTGCACCTGATCGACGATCCGCTTCACCCGCGCCTCGTTCACCAAGGGCGCGCAGGCATGCAGGTCGGCAAGGATCGCGATGCGCATCCGGGGGACGGCGACGTCGCGGCGGGGCGCGACGGCGTAGCGGGCAACGCGCAGGGTCACAGGCCCAGCACCCCGGGCAGCCGGTCGCGCGTCTCGGGGGCAAAGCGGAACACCCTCCACCCGCGGCTCTGCGCACGGCCGCAGTTCTCGGCGCTGTCGTCGATGAGCAGGATCCGGGGCGGGGGTAGAGCGGCCCACCGCTCGATCTGGCCGAAGAAGCCGGGGGACGGCTTGGCCACCCCCATCTCACCGCTGGCAAACACCCGCTCGGCCACGCGCCCGGCGCTGGTCCGGTCCCTGATATACTGCGCGCGCGAGACGGGATTGTTCGTGGCGATCACCTTGCGACCCGGGCACGCGTCGAGCCACGAGACCGCCTCGGCGTCGGGTCGGTCGTCGGCGGTCAGCCAGTGCGCCAGGAAATCCTCGGCCGTGATGTCGTGCCCCTCGTCCTCGATCCAGCCGGAAAGCCGCTCCTGCAGGTCGCACCAGCCGTTCAGCACGTCCCGCCTTTGCCCGGGGACGTTCAGGAACCGGCGAAAGCTGTCGGGCGAGATCCCGACGTCCCGGTCGAGGTCGGCGATCCACGGAAACACCTTGCCGCCGGGATTGACGTTCAGCACCCCGTCGAAGTCCCAGACCACAAGGTCGAAGGCGATCGGTGCGGTCAGAACTCCACCCCCTTCTGCGCCTTGATGCCGTCGCGGAACGGGTGCTTCACCAGATCCATCTCTGTCACGAGATCCGCCGCCTCGATCAGCTCGGGCTTGGCGTTGCGGCCCGTCAGCACGACGTGGGTCATGTCGGGCTTTTCCTCCAGCAGGAAGCGCACCACCTCGTCGATGTCGAGGTAGTCGTAGCGCAGGGCGATGTTGATCTCGTCCAGAAGGACGAAGCCGTTGCGGGTGTCGCGGATCTGCTCCTTCGCGATCTCCCAGCCGCGACGGGCCGCGGCGATGTCGCGGTCGCGGTCCTGAGTTTCCCAGGTGAAGCCCTCGCCGGCGACGAACAGGCGCACCTCCGGGAAGCGGTCCTCGATCACGCGCTTTTCGCCGGTTTCCCAGTCGCCCTTCACGAACTGCACGACCGCCGCCGGTATGCCCCAGCCGACGCAGCGCATGACCATCCCGAACGCGGACGAGGACTTGCCCTTCCCCTTGCCGGTATGGACGACGATCAGGCCCTTTTCACCGGTCTTGCCCGCCATCATCCGATCGCGGGCCTCCTTGATCTTCTTCATCTTGGCGTTGTGCCGCTCGGCTGCTTCGTCCATCGCTTGACTCCGGGCTTGCGTTGCGCCCATGTCTCGCCTGCGCTGGTGCCCGTTGCAACGGGTGAAAAGGGAATGGGTCTTTGAACCCAGCCGCCCCCGCGACCGTGACCGGAGAGGTCGCCCGACGCCACTGGCCAACCGGCCGGGAAGGCGGGACGACCGCGGGCAGACGCCCACATCCGCAAGCCGGGAGACCTGCCAGCCGCCGAAGTGAGACGACGTGGACGGGGTGTGCCACGATCGGAGGACGGGGCCCTGCCCCCATTCCGTGATGCGCCCCGCCGGAAAGGTGAGAATGGCCGAGACCGAACTTCTGGTCTGCGTGAAGTGCCGTCGCGGGATCGACACCCCCGGCGAATCCCGCCGCCCCGGCAAGGTGCTCGCCGACGCCGTCGCGGGCCAGCTTCCCGAGGGCGTGCGCCTGGTCGAGGTCGAGTGCATGTCGAACTGCGAGCGCGGCTGTTCGATCGCGCTGCGCGGCCCCGACCGCTGGACCTTCGTCTACGGCAACCTGACCGAGGCCGACGCGGCCCTCGTGGTCGAAGGCGCCAGCCTCTATGCCGCCCAGCCCGACGGGCTTGTGCCGTGGCGCGAACGGCCCGAACATTTCAAGCGCAACTGCATCGCGCGCATCCCGCCACTGGAGATCCCCGAATGACCGACCTGTCCAAGCTTCCCGTCACCGTCGTCACGGGCTTCCTCGGAAGCGGCAAGACTACTCTGATCCGCCACCTCATGCAGAATCCCGGCGGCCGCCGTCTGGCGGTCGTGGTCAACGAATTCGGCGATGTCGGCGTCGATGGCGAGATCCTCAAGGGCTGCGCGATCCCCGACTGCCCGGCCGAGAACATCGTCGAACTGGCGAATGGCTGCATCTGCTGCACCGTGGCCGACGACTTCATCCCGACGATCGAGGCGCTGATGAAGCTCGACCCCCGCCCCGACCACATCCTGATCGAGACCTCCGGCCTCGCGCTGCCGAAACCGCTTCTCAAGGCGTTCGACTGGCCCGACATCCGCTCGAAGATCACCGTCGACGGCGTGATCGCGCTGGCCGATGCCGAGGCCGTCGCCGCCGGCCGCTTCGCCCCTGACGTGGACCGGGTGCAGGCGCAGCGCGAGGCCGACGACAGCATCGACCACGAAACGCCCCTGTCCGAGGTGTTCGAGGACCAGATCTCCTGCGCGGACATCGTCCTGCTGACCAAGCCCGACCTCGCCGGTCCCGAAGGCGTGGCGAAGGCGCGCGAGATCATCGCCGCCGAAGCCCCCCGCCCCCTGCCCATCGTGGAATGCGCTGAAGGTGTCGTGGACCCGCGCGTGATCCTCGGGCTGAAGGCCGCCGCCGAGGATGACATGGACGCCCGCCCCAGCCACCATGACGACGCGGCCGACCACGATCACGACGACTTCGAGTCGATCGTCGTGGACATTCCCGAGCTTGCCACCCCCGCCGATCTGGTCGCCGCCATCGAACGCCTCGCGCAAGAGCGCAACATCCTGCGCGTGAAGGGCTACGCCGCCGTCCAGGGCAAGCCCATGCGCCTGCTGGTCCAGGCCGTCGGCGCCCGCGTCCGGCACCAGTTCGACCGCCCGTGGAAGCCCGAGGAAGCCCGCCGTGGCCGCCTCGTGGTGATCGCCGAGCATGACGACATCGACGAAACTGCGATCCGCGCCGCCCTTGGCGCGCTCGAGACCGCTGAATGACGCGGTTCGCGATGATGGCGCCGTAAGATGCACGTCATCTTCCGCGAAAGCCACGGGCTCGAAGAGGCCGACACGCCCACCGACCTCGGCCAGGACGCGGCTGACCTGGTGGTGCTGTCCTTCTCGGATTCAGACCTTGGCGCGTTCGCGGATGCGTGGCACCGGGGGCGAGATGCTTTGCCCTCGCTGCGCCTCGCCAACCTCTCGGCCCTGCGCCACCCCCTGTCGGTCGACACCTATATCGAGCAGACGCTCTCCGGTGCAAAGGGCATCCTGATCCGCCTGATTGGCGGCGCCCCCTACTGGTCCTACGGCCTGCAACAGGTCGAGGCGCTGGCCCGCGCCCGTGGCATCCCGCTTGCCGTCCTGCCCGCCGACGGTCGCCCCGACGAGACGCTCGACCGGGCGTCGACGCTGCCGGTTTCGACCCTCCGCCGCCTGCAGCATCTTTGCGACACCGGCGGCGCGGTGGCCGCGCAGGCGGCGCTGCAGCAGATGGCGCTTGCGTCGGGCCTCTATGCCGGTCCCGTGCGTGGGCAGAAGGCGCTGCCGATGGTCGGGGCCTGGAAGCCCGAAGATGGGCCGTGCTGTCCGCTGGCCGGCGTGGGACCGGAACCGAAGCCACGGGTGCTGGTGGTCTTCTACCGCTCCTACGTCGTCGCCGCGGATCTGGAGCCGGTGGCGGCAGCGATCCACGCCCTTCGCGCGCGTGGGTTCGATGCGATGGCGCTGTTCGCGCCCTCGTTGAAGGCGCCCGAGGCGGCGAGGTGGCTGCGCCGGCAGGTGTCGTTCTGGAAGCCAGCGGCGGTGGTGAACGCCACCGCCTTCTCGGGACGCGGAGAGGACGGAACATCGCCCCTCGACGCCGCCGGGGTGCCGGTGTTCCAGGTTGCCCTGTCGACCGCGCGGCGCAGCGCCTGGACCGAGGCCGAGCGCGGCCTTTCACCGGCTGACCTGGCGATGCACGTGGTCCTGCCCGAGATGGACGGCAGGATCATGGCCGGAGTCGCGTCCTTCAAGGAGCCGGGCGTCCGCGATCCCGACCTGCAATTCGCCCGCATCGCCCACCGCGCGGACGATGGCCGCATCGCCGCCATCGCCGACCGGGTCTCCGCGTGGATCAGGCTCGGCGCCACCCCGGCGGCCAAGCGGCGTCCGGCGCTGGTGCTGTCCACCTACCCGGGGCGGGACTGGAACATGGCACATGCCGTGGGACTGGACGCGGTGGCCTCGGCCGAGTCGATCCTGTCCGACCTCGCCGGTGCCGGCTACCCGATCACACCCGGCGACGCGCTACCCGGCGCCCTCGCCGCGCGAACAGAGGCGTGGCCCCTCGCCGCCTACCGCGCCGCGCTGGACCGCCTGCCCGACCCGATGCGCGCCGACCTGACCGCCGCATGGGGCGCGCCCGAGGACGATCCCAACCTCGTCGACGGCGCCTTCCGCTTTGCCGCCGTGCGACGCGGCGCCGTGTGGGTCGCGCTTCAGCCCGAACGCGGAACGCCGGAGGCGAAGGGGGACGAGTACCACGACCTCAGCCGCGTGCCGCGCCACGCTTACGTGGCCTTCTATCTATGGCTGCGGCATCGCGCCCACGCCCTCGTGCATATCGGCGCGCATGGAACGCTGGAATGGCTGCCGGGCAAGGCCGTCGCCCTGTCCGACACCTGCTGGCCCGAGGCACTGACCGGCGACCTGCCCGTGATCTACCCGTTCATCGTCAACGATCCCGGCGAGGCGGCGCAGGCCAAGCGCCGCATCGGCGCGGTGACTTTAGGCCACGTCCCGCCGCCCCTGAAGGACAGCGGCACGCCCGAGCGCTTCGCTCATCTCGAGGCGCTACTCGACGAGTTCTCGAACGCGGACGGGCTCGATCCGCGCCGCCGCGACCGGCTGCAAGAGGACATCCGTGCCGAGGCGCAGGCGCTGGGGGTCGAGGCCGATCTAGGGCTGGACGGCGCCTCCTGCCCGGCCGAGGCGATCACCCGGATCGACCGCTTCGTCTGCGACGTGAAGGAAGGGCAGTTTGGCGACGGGCTGCATGTCTGGGGCCGAGAGAACGCCTTTGGCGACGGCAGCGGCGAACGGCAGGCGCTGCTGGATGCGCTGGACGGCAAGCGGATCGAGGCGGGGCCGTCGGGCTCTCCCTATCGCGGGCGGACGGACGTCCTGCCGACGGGGCGGAACCTGTACACGGTGGACGCCCGTGCGGTGCCGACGCGGGCGGCCTGGGCGCAGGGCCAGCGGCTGGCGGCAGAGGTCGTCCGCCGCCACCTGCAGGACGAGGGCGACTGGCCGCGCGCGATGGTCGTGGACCTGTGGGGCTCGTCCACGATGCGCACCGCCGGAGAGGATTTCGCCATGGCGCTGGCACTGATGGGCGTGCGCCCGGTGTGGGACGACGGGTCTGAGCGGGTGTGCGGGATCGAGGTCCTGCCGATCGCAGAGCTGGACCGGCCGCGGGTGGACGTGACGCTGCGTATCTCGGGCCTGTTCCGCGACACGTTTCCGGGGCTCGCGCGGCTTC